>DAOLDO010000760.1:0-3549 GCA_035327325.1 Chloroflexaceae bacterium
CCGAGGCGCTGCCGGACGGCCCCGGGCGGCGCGCGCTGGTCGCCCGGGCCTGCCGCGAGCTGGCCCAGCTCGACGAGCAGACCGACCCCGCGGCCGCCCTGGCCCTGCTGCGGCGCGGCCTGGCCGCCGTGGCGGGCGACCGCGAGCTCGAGGCCGAGCTGCTCGTGGCCGAGGGGACGACCCTGATCTTCAGCGACGACTACGACGAGGCCGACGCCGCCCTGAGCCGCGCCCTGGAGCTTCTGGGCCCGGGCCCGAGCCCGCTGCGGGCCGGCGCGCTGATGAGCCGCTCGACCGTGAGCGCGTACAGGGGCGACGCCGGGGCGGCCGAGGCCGCCGCCCTCGCGGCCCTCGAGGTGGCCACGGCCCTCGGCGACGAGCTGCTCACGGCCCGCATCCTCGCCAACCTCGGCCTCGACCAGCTCTACGCGGGGCGCTGGCCCGAGGCCGCCGCCTCGCTCGCCCGCGCCCTGGCCCTGAGCGAGCGCCTCGGCGACGAGCGGGCCCGCGCCGGCATCCTGCTCAACCTCGGGCTCTGCGCGCTCTACAGGGGTGAGCAGGACAGGGCCGAGGAGCACCTCCTCGCCTCACGCGAGCTGGCCGAGCGCCTCGAGCTGGCCGAGTTCGCCACCGACGCCCTCGACGCCCTCGGCGAGCTGTACACGCGCCTGGGCCGCTACGCCGAGGCCGCGGCGGCCCTCGACGCGGCCGAGGCCACCATTGCCGCGACGGGCAACGCCGAGCAGCGCCCCAACCTCCTGGCCCGGCGCGCCGCGCTGCTGCTGGCCATGGGCGCGCCGGCGGCCGCCCTCGCGACCGCCGACGAGGCCCTGGCTCTGCTCGACGCCGACGACGACCCGGTCCTGCGCGCCATCTTTCTGCGCGCGCGCGGCCAGGCCCGCCGCGCCGCCGGCCTGGGCGAGCAGGGCCAGGCCGATCTCGAGGGGAGCCTGGCCCTGCTCGGCGACGACGAGCCCTACGAGCGCGCCCGCACCGCCGCCGCCCTCGGCGCGGCTCTGGCGGCCGGGGGCGAGGCGGCCCGCGGCGAGGCCCTGCTGCGGGAGGCCCGAGCGACCTTTGCGCATCTCGGAGCAGCGTACGATCTGCTGCGCTTGTCCACGGCCGAAGCACCTTGAGCTGATGGAGGCCCCTATGCGCAAGAATCGTGTGCTCGTCACGCTGCTCGCCCTGGCCGCCCTCGGACTCGCCCTGCTGCCCCTGGCCAACCCCGCCCTGGCCGCCCGCCGCAGGGGCGCCCGCTTCAACGCCCAGGTCGCCGGCCTGTACACGCGGGCCTGCACGGACGGCTTCAGGTTCACCATCCTCGACCTCGACCCGCCCGAAAGCAATCCGGCCCAGGTCGCCGGCTCGCTCGCGCGGGTTGACCCGTTCGGCACGGATCTGCAAACCAGCGTCACCCTCACGCGCCAGGCGACGCCCACCCCTGTGGGCGACAACTCGACCGACTACGTCTTCGCCGGCGATGGTCTGCTGCGGCCCCTGCCCGGTCAGCCCTGGCAGGTCGGCGACCGCATCGTCTTCAGAGGGGCGACCAACAGCGCGCAGCACGCCGCGACCGTGCGGCCATGCCTGGTTGGCGAGCCCGAGCCCGAGATCTACGACTACGAGTCCGCGGTTGAGGGGGGCCCGATCACGGTGGACGAGCAGATCAGCATTGGCGCCGCGCGGGTGGCCCTGGCCCTGGTCTACGAGCCGGCCACGCCGGCCCCGCTCCGCCTGACCCTGCTGGGGCCTGGCGGCCTCGCGGCCACGCTTGTCGAGCTCGCGCCGACCGGCAGCTACACGCTCGGCTCGGCCTTCACCGAGTCGCGGGTCGAGGGTGGGGCGAGTTCGGTCGTCTTCGACCCGGCGAGCAGCTACAGCTTCGACCAGGCCGACGGCGGCCAGGAGTACAGCGACGTCGCGATCAGGCCCGCAGACGCCGAGGCCATGCGGGCGTGGTTCGGCGCGCCGGCGGCGGGCGAGTGGCGCCTCGAGGCCAGGGGCGCGGGCGACACAATCATCCCCAACCAACAGCTACAGCTCAGGTGGAAGCTCGAGCTCACGGCGCCCAACCGGGTCTACCTGCCCCTGGTGATCAACGGCCCCGCGGCGGCCGACCCCGACCCCGAGCCCGCGGGCCTGACGATCTACGCCAACAGCCTGGCGAGCGGCTGGGCGTCCGCCGGCTGGTCGTACGGGGCCACCGTCAACCTCGCCGCGACGGCCCAGTCCGTCTCGGCGCCCAACGCGATCGGCGTGACCTTCACCGAAGCCTTCGGTGGGCTCACCTTCCGCGCCGCGGCGCCGATCGCCATGACCGGCCGGTACAGCGCGATCAGGCTCTACGTCTGGGGCGCCCCGGGCGGCAGCCCCCTGAGCGTCTACAGTCAGGCCGCCGACGATGGGACGCCCAGCACTCCCTATGCCTTCACCGCCCCCGGCGGCACCTGGACCGAGGTGACCGTCCCCCTGGCCGAGCTGGGGGCGCCCGCCGCGATCAAGCGCTTCTCGGTCCAGGACGAGAGCGGCACGCCGGGCGCCACGATCTACGTGGACGACGTGCGGCTGGCGCCGTGAAAACCCCTGGCACAGCTGTTGCAAAGTTTTTCCGCGGTCACAACAGCTTGAAAGGGGAGGCGATGAACGAGCAGATGATGCGTGAGCAGAGCATCGAGCGCGTGCGCGAGCTGATCAAGGGCATCAAGATCGCCATGCTCACCACGGTGGAGGACGACGGCACGCTGCGCAGCCGCCCGATGGACACCCAGGAGATCGAGTTCGACGGCGACCTGTGGTTCCTCACCGAGGCCGACGCGCCGAAGGTTGACGATGTTCAGCACGAGCGACAGGTCAACGTCACCTACGCCAACCCCGACAAAATGCGCTACGTGTCGGTCTCAGGCACCGCGCAGATCGTCCACGATGTGCAGAAGAAGCGCGAGCTGTGGAAGCCCGACCACAAGATCTGGTTTCCCAACGGGCCCGACGACCCCAACGTGGCCCTGCTCAAGGTGCACGTAGAGAAGGGTGAGTATTGGGACTCGGGCAGCAACGCCGTGGGCCGCTTATTCGACTTTGCCAAGGCGATGATCACAGGCGACCACGAGCAGCTGGGCGATAACCAGAAGCTCGACCTGGGGCGTTGACGGCCACGGCCCGCCGTGGTAGGATGGTTAAGAACAAGTGAATCGAGCTCGGGGTGCCGGGAGAGCCCGGCTGAGATTGCGGCCCCACAGATGCCGCCGACCCGTGGAACCTGACCTGGGTTATGCCAGCGTAGGGAAGCGCACGCAGCCACATCGGCCGCCGATCCTCCCCCGGGTCGGCGGCCTTTTGCTTTGGCGCGCCGCGCCAGTTCAGGAAGGAGCCCGTATGCACCGCCTCGTCGCCCTGCTCGCCGTCGCGCTGCTGCTCGCCGCCTGCGGGCAGCCGGGGGCCACGCGCCCCACCGCCCCCCCCATCACCACCCCCGCCGCCTCGACCGTGCCCGCCGCCACCCCCGCCGGCGAGGTCGAGCCGGCGCGCCTGGTGGTCATGGCCCACGAC
>DAOLDO010000761.1:0-3545 GCA_035327325.1 Chloroflexaceae bacterium
CGTTGCGCTCGCGGTCGGCGACGGTGGTGGGCAGGCCCAGGTGGTAGGTGCCGCTGGGCAGAACGCCGCAGCCGCCGTAGCGGCTGATCAGCAGGAACTGCACGACCACCTCCTCGCCGGCGTGGGCGGCGGGCAGGCGGGGCCACCACGAGAAGCCGCCGACGCTGAGCAGCTTGGCGCGGTCGAAGAGCACATTGGCGCCGCCGACCCAGGCCACCTTGTAGCGCAGGGGCTCGCCGTCGCGCGCCAGGCGCCGCTCGAGGTGCAGGGGCGTGGCGGCGTTGTTGACCTTGTGGCGCAGCCAGGGCAGGCTGTCGGGGGTGAAGGGCTCGGGCGCGACCGGCCCCTCCCACAGCTCCAGGTGGGCCTGCTCGTGGGGCCGCTCGTCGTCGAGGTGCTCGAGGCCGACGGCGGGGCAGCCGACGAAGCCGCAGTCCTCCGCCCGGATCACGCGCAGCATGCGGGCCATGACCCCGGGCTCGAGCACCACGTCGTCGTCAATGAAGTGGACGTAGGGGGCGGCGCTCTGGCGCAGCAAGAAGTCGCGCTGCTCGGCCAGGCCGTGCCGCGGCAAATGGCGATGGCATGTCACGTTGTGGCCGTGCCACCTCAGGGCCCGCACCAGGGTGCGGAGCTCGCGGCACTCGAACGGGTCGGGGCCGTCGCTCTGGTCGGAGATGATCACGTCGAAGTCGGCGAAGGTCTGGCCGAGCAGGCCGGCGAGCACGATCGCCAGGCCCGTGGTGCGGTTGCAGGTCGGGATGAGCACATCTACCAGGGCCATACGGTGTCCTCGTGTACTGAAGCAGGCGCACGCAGGGCCCCGCTCAGCCCCGGGGGCATGGAAGCAAAGGCTGTGCCAGCGGCACAGATGGTGCTACAAGCCCAGGCTGGATGGCAACCGACTTCGCAAGGGAGGAGACAGATGAAGCATACAGTGAAGGGCCTGCGCGTGGCCGCCCTGGCGGCCGACGGCTTCGAGCAGATCGAGCTGACCAAGCCGCTCAAGGCCCTGGAGAAGGCCGGCGCCGTGGTCGAGGTGGTCTCGCTGCGCAAGGGCCACATCCAGGGGATGAACCTGCTCGTGCCGGGCCGCAAGGTCAAGGTGGACCGGGTGCTGAAGGAGGCCGACCCGGACCTGTACGACGCCCTGCTGCTGCCGGGCGGGCACATCAACCCCGACTTCCTGCGCCAGAGCAAGGCGGCCCTCGAGTTCGTGGCGGCCTTCGACGAGGCCGAGAAGCCGATCGCCGTGATCTGCCACGGGCCGTGGGTCCTGGCCTCGGCCGGCCTGGTGAAGGGGCGGCGCCTGACCTCGTGGCCGAACATCAAGGACGACATCGTGAACGCCGGGGGGAGCTGGGAGGACGCGGCGGTGGTGCGCGACCGCAACTGGGTCTCGAGCCGCGGCCCGCAGGACCTGCCGGCCTTCGAGAAGGCCATGCTCGAGCTGTACGCCTCGCACACGCCCCTGCGGCCGCACAAGCTGGAGCAGGAGCGGCGCAAGGGCGGCAAGGGCAAGTGGCTGATCGGCAGCCTGCTGGCGGCGGGCGCGGGCTACGCCTACACCCGGCTGCGCGACCAGCAGCCGCGCGCCGAGCCGATGCTGGGCAGCCAGAATCAGGCGGCGCCGGCGGACAAGCCCCTGTAGGCTCAGGGCCGGGAATGGCGAAGCCCCCCGCTCCAGCTGGAGCGGGGGCTTTCGGCGTGTCGCGCGGCTAGCCCTTCTGGGCGTAGAGCTCGTTGACCTTGGCCCAGTTGACCACGTTCCACCAGGCGTCAACGTAGGCAGGGCGCTTGAACTGGTACTTGAGGTAGTAGGCGTGCTCCCAGACGTCGAGGCCGAGGATGGCGCGCTTGCCCTCCATAAGCGGGGTGTCCTGGTTGGGGGTGCTGGTGATGGCGACGCTGCCGTCGGGGTTGGCGACCAGCCAGGCCCAGCCGGAGCCGAAGCGGCCGAGGGCGGCGGCCTTGAACTTCTCCTTGAAGTCGCCGAAGCTGCCGAAGGCCGCGTTGATCGCGTCGGCCACGGGGCCCGTGGGCTCGCCGCCGCCGCCGGGGGCCATCAGCTCCCAGAACAGGGTGTGGTTCCAGTGGCCGCCGCCGTTGTTGCGCACGGCGGTGCGGATCGCCTCGGGGACGGCGTCGAGGTTGCCGAGCAGCTCCTCGAGGGACTTGCCCTGGAGGTCGGCGTGGTTGGCGAGGGCGTTGTTCAGGTTGGTGACGTAGGTGTTGTGGTGGTTGTCGTGGTGGAAGCGCATCGTCGCCTCGTCAATGTGAGGCTCGAGGGCGGTGTAGTCATAGGGCAGGGGCGGCAGCTCAAAGGCCATGGGTGCTTCCTCTCTTTACAGGCGCGGCTGCTTTACCGAAACGACCAGGGGCGGGCGGTCGCGGGTCGCGCCGAGGCCCACCCCTGAGACGTGGTGAAAAGGTGCGGGCCCTCAGGCGGGGAGGCGGTAGCGGCAGCAGAGGGCGCCCTGGGCGATCGTGCTCTCCTGGATCACCGGCACCCCGAGGAGATCCTCGTAGAGGCGGTGCTCCTGGACGCAGAGCTGGGGGTGCGCGCGGGCGACGCAGTCTACAGGGCAGTTGAACTCGCTGATCACGTACGAGCCGTCGGGCTCCTGCTCCCACTCGCACATGTAGCCCTGCTCGGCGAGGAGGGCGGCGAGGGCGGCCACCTGGTCGGCGCGGCTCTTCCCGGCGAGGTGGGGGCCGAGCTGATCCTGCAGGCTGGCGCGGCGGCGGGCGAGGAGCAGCTCTACGGCAGACTCGCCGCCGAGCTCGTTGATACATGCGAGCATCTCGGCGGCCAGGCGGTCGTAGCCCTTGGGGAAGCGGTCCTCGGCCTCGGGGGTGAGGGTGTAGAGGTGGGAGGGCCGGCCGACGCTGCGGCGCAGGCCGGCGACGCGCACGAGGCCGTCGCGCTCGAGCAGGGCGAGGTGCTGGCGCACGCCGACGGCGCCGACGCGGAGCTGATCGCTCAGCTCGAGCGCCGTCATCTCGCCGTTGCGGCGGAGGAGCTGGAGGATGCTCTGGCGGGTCGAGCCCTGCTCTTTGCGCTCAGCGGTGATCCGCACTTTGGTTAGCCGATCCTGTCGAAACCCTTAACCGAGTATAGCACCAGCATTTTTGCGCTGTCAAGGCAAGAATCCCCGCCGCGCCCGCCGGGCTGAGGGATTCTGTATAATGTCACGGGGCGCCGCCCCTCGCGCCGCAGCCACCGGGGCCCGGCACCACCAGCACACAGGACGAGCGTGGAGATCGAACAGCCCACAGCGCCCGCGCCGCGGGCCGCCCCGAGGAGCCCGGCGGCCGTCTGGGCGCCGCGTTTCATCCTGCTCGGCATCCTGCTCCTCGGGGCCTACTTCCGCACGCTGAGCCTGAGCGACTGGGACGCGGGCACGGGCCAGCACCCCGACGAGCGCTTCTTCTCCGACGTGGCCTCGACCATGCGCCTGCCGGCCAGCCTCGCCGAGCTCTACGATTCGTCCCGCTCGCCCCTCAACCCGCGCAGCTACCACCAGTACCCGCTCTACGTCTAC
>DAOLDO010000762.1:0-3543 GCA_035327325.1 Chloroflexaceae bacterium
GCCGAGCTGGCGTTCGAGGATGGCGTGGCCACGGCCGAGCTGCGCGTCCCGAACGCCCGCCTCTGGTCGGACAGGGACCCCTACCTCTACGACCTGACCGTGCAGACGGCGGACGACCGCTACACGCTGGAGGTCGGCATCCGAACCATCGCCGTGGAGGGCGGGAAGATTCTGCTCAACGGCAAGCCGGTGCAGCTGAACGGCTACGGCCGCCACGAGGACTTCATCGCCAGCGGCAAGGGCCTGAACCTGCCCCTGATGGTCAAGGACTATGGCCTGATGCGCTGGACGGGCGCGAACAGCTACCGCACCTCGCACTACCCCTACAGCGAGGAGGAGATGCAGCTGGCCGACCGCGAGGGCTTCCTGATCATTGACGAGATCCCCGCCGTCAGCCTGCAGTTCGACACCGAGGAGAACATCGCCGAGCGGCTGCGCGTCTCTCTCCAGCAGATTGACGAGCTGGTGGCCCGCGACAAGAACCACCCCAGCGTGGTGATGTGGTGCGTGGCCAACGAGCCCATGCCGAGGACGCTCGACCTGGCGGGGGCGGGCGACTCGGGCGGCGAGGATACGGGCGAGGCGGAGGGCAAGGCCATGCTAGAGACGCTGCTGGCCCGGGCCCGCGAGCTCGACCCGACGCGGCTGGTGACCATCGTCACCCTGATGGGCGGGCCGCAGTCGTGGATGGAGCAGTGCGACGTGATCTGCATGAACCGCTACTGGGGCTGGTATGTCCTCGGCGGCGAGCTGGACAAGGCCAGGGCCTCGCTCGAGGGCGAGCTCGACCAGGTCTGGGCGAAGTTCGGGCGGCCGATCATCATGACCGAGTTCGGCGCCGACACCATGGCAGGGATGCACGGCCACCCGAGCGTGATGTGGACCGAGGAGTACCAGGCCGACTTCATCAGGATGCACCTGGAGGCGGCGGCGGCCCGCGAGTTCGTGGCCGGCATGCAGGTCTGGAACTTCGCCGACTTCGCGGCGGTGCAGAGCATCATGCGCGTCGGTGGCCTGAACATGAAGGGCGTCTTCACCCGCACCCGTCAGCCCAAGATGGCCGCCCACGTCCTGCGCGAGTTCTGGGCGCGGCCGTAGCTGGACCCGAGACAGGAAGGAGCGCTACAATGGCGGTGATCACCATCTCACGGCAGTACGGGAGCGGCGGACGGGAGGTGGCCGGGCTGGTCTGCGAGCGGCTCGGCTACCGCTACTTCGACAAGGAGCTGATGGCCCAGCTCGGCGACGAGCTCGGCCTCGCGCCGGAGCAGATTGTGGATCTGCCTGACCACCGGCACCGAACCCAGGGCCTGCTGGAGCGGCTGTTCGCCTCGGCGATCAACCCGCTCGGCGACCCCAGCGGCTGGGCCCTGCCGGCCCGGCTCGAGGCCCAGCGGCGCACGACGGTGCAGACCTTCCAGAGCCTGATCCAGGCCGCCCACGAGCGCGGCGGCGTGGTGGTGATGGGCCGCGGGGGCCAGGCGGTGCTGCGCGGCGCGCCCGATGTGCTCCATGTCCGGCTGGTGGCCCCGGTCGAGCAGCGGGTCGCGCGGGTGCAGCGCCGCGAGGGGCTGAGCGAGGATGAGGCCCGCGCCCGCATCGCCGAGCGCGACGAGGCCGCCCTCGACTACGTGCGGCGCTACTACGACCTCGACGCGGCCGACCCGCTGCTCTACGACGTGGTCCTCACCATGGACAAGCTGACCACGGTCGCCGCGGCCGAGCTGATCGTCAGGGCCATCGCCCACCTGCTCGCGGACGCGCCGGAGTCGTACACCTCGGCGGCGCCATAGCCCACCCCGCGGCCGCTGCGCTGGGGGCATCCCTCGCCAGGCGGTCGCCGGCCCGCCCCTAGCACAGAGAGAGACGAGCCATGAGCGACGCCCCCTGGGCCCTCGCGCCCGACCGCTGCTTCGCCGGCGACCCCGCCCGCCGCGCCCTGGCGCGCGAGCTGTACGCCCAGGTCAGGGCGACGCCGCTGTTCAGCCCCCACGGCCATGTGCCGCCCGCCCTGCTGGCCGACCCCGCGGCGCGCCTGGGCACGCCGGCCGAGCTGTTCATCATCCCCGACCACTACATCACCCGCATGCTGGTCAGCCAGGGCCTGACCCTCGAGCAGCTCGGCGTGCCGGCCCGCGACGGGGCGCCCGTCGAGGCCGACCACCGCCAGATCTGGCGCCGCTTCGCCGAGCGCTTTCACCTCTTCCGGGGCACGCCCACCGGCCTCTGGCTCCAGGCCGAGCTGGTGGAGCTGTTCGGGGTGGAGGAGCGGCTGAGCGCCGCGAGCGCCGACCGCATCTACGACCACCTCGAGGCCCGGCTGGCCCGCCCCGAGTTTCGCCCGCGGGCCCTGCTCGAGCGCTTCGGCATCGAGCTGCTTGCCACCACAGACGCCGCGGCCGACCCCCTGGACGACCACCGCCGGCTCCACGCCGAGGGGCTGACCCGGGTCATTCCCACCTTCCGCCCCGACGCCGTGGTCGCCCTGGACGCCCCTGGCTGGCCGCGGCAGGTCGAGCGCCTGGGCGCCGCCGCCGGCGTGGCGGTGGCGGACTACAGGAGCTACATCGCGGCCCTCGAGCGGCGTCGCGCCGCCTTCAAGGAGCTGGGCGCCCTGGCCACCGACCACGGCGTGGTCGCGCCCTACACCGAGCGCCTGAGCGACGGCGAGGCCGGGGCGATCTTCGCCCGCGCCCTGCGCGGCGAGGCGAGCGGGCAGGACGCGGCCCGCTTCACCGCCCACATGCTGATCGAGTTCGCCCGCATGAGCTGCGAGGACGGCCTGGTCATGCAGCTCCACGCCGGCAGCCTGCGCAACCACCACGAGGCCCTCTTCGCCCGCTTCGGCCCCGACCGGGGCGCCGACATCCCCGTCGCCACCGAGTGGACCCGCAACATGCGCCCGCTGCTCAACGCCTACGGCGCCGACCCGCGCCTGCGGCTCATCCTCTTCACCCTGGACGAGGGCAGCTACAGCCGCGAGCTGGCGCCCCTGGCCGGCTACTACCCGGCCGTCCTGCTCGGCCCGCCCTGGTGGTTCCACGACAGCGTGAGCGGCATGCGCCGCTACTTCGACCAGGTGGTCGAGACGGCGGGGCTGTACAACACGGCCGGCTTCAACGACGACACGCGCGCCTTCGCCTCCATCCCCGCCCGCCACGACGTCTGGCGCCGCGTGAGCTGCGACTGGCTGGCCGGCCAGGTGGTGGAGGGCCTGCTGGCCGAGGACGAGGCCCACGAGCTGGCCTACGAGCTCGCCGCCGGCCTGGCGAAGCGGGCCTACGGGGCGGGCCGGGGGCCCAGCTGAAACCACGTACTTGCGCATTTCTTGTCGCCGATGGAGGGCGTCATGAGTGAACTGCAGCAGCTCTTCTCGCTGGAAGGGCAGGTCGCAATCGTCACCGGGGGCACGGGCGTGCTCGGCGGCGCCATGGCCCTCGGGCTGGCGCGGGCGGGGGCGAAGGTGGGCGTGCTGGGCCGCCGCCGCGAGCAGGCCGTGGCCGGGGTGCGGGCGATCCGCGCCGCGGGCGGCGAGGCCGTGGC
>DAOLDO010000763.1:0-3533 GCA_035327325.1 Chloroflexaceae bacterium
GAGGCGGCCATCGGGGCGGCGCCTACGCCAGCAGCATGGCCGTCCGGCAGATCGTACACCATCTCGGCGGCGCCACGCCGGGGGATGCCGGGGCGCTGGGCGAGGCGCTGCGGCGCGCGAGCCGCGACATCGCGCAGCTCGGCCAGCAGGACGCGGCCCTGGCGCAGATGGGCTCGACGGCCGTCCTGGCCGTCACGGCGGGCGACGTCGCGCATATCGCTAACGTGGGCGACAGCCGGGCCTACCTGTGGCGCTCCGGCGCCCTGACGCAGCTCTCGACCGACGACCGCTGGGTCGAGGAGCAGATCCGCCTCCACGGGATGAGCCGCGAGCAGGGGCGCAACCACACCCTGCGCAACGTCCTGACCCAGCACCTCGGCAGCGACAGGGAGATCGAGCCCCACCTTGTCGCGCCGCTGCGGCTGCTGCCGGGCGACCGGCTGCTGCTCTGCACCGACGGACTGTTCGAGGCGGTTGATGAGCTGGCGATCGCCGCCACCCTGGCCGGGCCGCCCGCTCGGGCGGCGCGCCGGCTGGTGCGGCAGGCCATTGCGGCCCGCACCGGGGACAACGTGACCGTAGTGGTGGGCTACTACGGGCCGGAGCCCGCGCGGGGCCTGGGCCTCCTGTACGCGCTGCTGGGCCTGATCGTCCTCGCCGCGGCCCTGCTGATGGGGTTCGCCCTGGTGCGGCCTGGATCCGCGCCCGCCGCGGGGCTTGCGCCGAGCGTGGTGCAGGCGAGCGCGACAGCTGTCAGCGTCGTGGCGACCTCGACCGTCGCGCCGACCTCGACGACGCAGCCGGTCACGCCCGCGCCGACCTCGACCGTCGCGCCGAGCACGCCGACATCAGGGCAGGCTGAGGCTGCCACCTCGTCGCCGGCCTTACCTGAGGCTTCTACGCCAGAGCCGGCCCCCGCGGTCGAGCAGGCCGGGCAGGCGGGCGAGGTGCAGCCGGCGGCGGGGCCGCGCCTCACGATCGACGAGGTCGGCGAGGGGGACGCGCGGCTGGCCGAATACGGCCTGCTTGCGGAGTACCGGGACTGTGCTTCCAACGGGGAGCTAGTCACGTTCCTGCTTGTGCGAACAGGGCCGCTCGGTGTTGGCGTTGACTTCGTCATCATCGGCGAAGACGGCAGCTCAAGCGGCCCGATCGGGATTGCCCCCGGCACACCGATTCGCATCACCGGGTGTGTCTCTTTTCCAAACCCCGTTGCGATCGAGGTAGTAGGCTTCGGGATTCGGGCGACGCACAGCTTTACGCCTGGCGCCGCCTACCTTGTGATCTTCGACCCGGGGCCTCCCCACCAGACCCCACAGCCTGGGTGAGAACGCGTTCGGGCGGTGGCGAGCGAAGAAGCGCCGATAGGTCCCGCCGAAGCGCCGCCCCTGCCAAACTGCTCGTGAGAGTGCCACAGCCATGATCAACCAGCCGCGCCAGATCGGCCCGTACCGCGTGCAGCGCCAGATCGGCCAGGGCATGGCCCAGGTCTTCCTGGCGACGCACCCACGCCAGGGGCAGGTGGCGCTGAAGCTGCTGCCCCCCGCCTACACCCGTCAGCGCGAGGCCGAGGCCCGCTTCAGGCGCGAGGCGCGGGTGCTCCAGCGGCTCCGCCACCCAAACATCCTCAGGCTCTACGAGAGCGGGATCTGGCAGCCGCCAGGCACCTCCGACCGCTGCTACTTCCTGGCGGCGGAGTATCTGCCCGACGGCACGCTCGAGGCGCTGCTGCGCTCGTACCCGCGCGGGATGCCCGAGGCCCAGGCCCTGCCCCTGGCGATCCAGATCGCCGACGCCCTGGCCTACGCCCACGACCAGAACGTCGTCCACCGCGACCTGAAGCCGAGCAATATTATGCTGCGCGGCGGGCAGGTGGTGCTGGGCGACTTCGGCATCGCCCGCGAGCTGGCCGAGCGCACGATCGGCCAGGGCCAGCGCATCGTCGGCACGCTGGCCTATATGTCGCCCGAGCAGACCTGGGGTAGCGCGCAGGCGGTGGGTCGCGGCAGCGACATCTACTCGTTCGGGGTGCTCTGCTACGAGCTGCTGGCCGGCTCTCAGCCGCGCAACAACCCGGAGCTGCCCGACGTGGTGGTCATCCAGATGATCCGCGACACGCCGCTCCCGCCCCTCGCGCAGGTGGCGCCCTCGGTCTCGCCGGAGGTCGCGGCGATCATCCAGCGCTGTCTGGAGCCGCAGCGGGGCCAGCGCTACGCGACGATGCAGCAGGTGGCGGGGCTGTTGCGGCAGGCGGCGTTCCAGCGCGGCCAGCCCGTGCCGGGCCAGGCCCCCGCGATGCGCCCGCCCGCGCCGCGGGCGCCCTGGCTGCTCGTCGGCCTGGTGGGCATCGCCGCCGCGCTGCTGCTCGCCATCGCCCTGGTCCTCGCGCTCGCGCTGCTGCCGGGCGTGGCCCCGCTGTAAGCTTAAGGAGAGCGAGATGCTCGCGCCAGACACCCTGCTCCAACAGCGCTACCGGATCACCCACGCGGTCGGGGCCGGCGGGATGGGCCAGGTCTACGCGGCGGCCGACACGCGCTTCGGCCACGCCGTCGCGATCAAGCACTTGCCCGGCTCCGAGCGGGGCCTGAGCCAGGCGTTCGCCCGCGAGGCCAAGCTGATGGCGGGGCTGGCGCACCCCGCGTTGCCGAAGATGCTGGACTACTTCGAGGCCCCGGAGGGCCAGTTCCTGGTGATGGAGTTCGTGGCCGGCGACGACCTGGGCGCCATGCTGGAGCGGCGCGGCAGGCCCTTCCCGACCGCGCAGGTGCTGGCCTGGGCCGACCAGATCCTCGACGTCCTGGCCTACCTTCACGGCCAGCCCGAGCCGGTAGTTCACCGCGACCTCAAGCCCGCCAACCTCAAGCTGACGCCGGAAGGCCGGGTGATGCTGCTGGACTTCGGCCTCGCCAAGGGCACCGCCGCCTACCAGACGCGGGTGGCCGACCTGCGGAGCGTGATGGGTTATACGCCGCAGTACGCGCCCCTGGAGCAGCTCCAGGGCTCCGGCACCGATCCGCGCAGCGACCTGTACGCGCTCGCGGCCTCGCTCTTCACGCTGCTGACCGGCCGGATGCCCCCGGCAGCCCTGGAGCGGCTGGGGGCGATGCTGGAGGGCGGCCCGGACCCGCTGCCGATGGCGCACGCGCTGAACCGGGCGGTCCCCGAGGCCGTCAGCGCGGCGCTCACGTGGGCCCTGGCCATGAACCCGGGCCGGCGCCCCGAGAGCGCGCGGGCGATGCAGGAGGCACTCCGGCGCGCCGGCGCGGCGGTTGAGGTTCGCCGCCCCCGCCCGTGGCTGCTGCCCGCGCTGGGCGGCCTGGCGCTGACGATCACGGTCGTACTCGTGGTGCTCCTGTTCGTGGCGCAGAGCGGCTACCTTCGCTGATCGCTTAGAGCGCGCCTCGGCGAGACGCCTGGGCGCGTGTGCCGTTCATGCTGGGCGGGCTGGTACTCCGTCCGAGCTCAGCTGCGGGGTTGGGCGGGCTGGGGCGGCCACGGTGCTCACGGAGACGACGCGCGGGGCGGGTGAAGTC
>DAOLDO010000764.1:0-3527 GCA_035327325.1 Chloroflexaceae bacterium
CGCCCCGAAGAGGGACTCGAAGACCCGGGTCGCGCTGCCCCCCAGCGCCGCCGCCGCCACCATCACCGCGCCGAGGGCCGCCTGCAGCAGCAGGATGAGCAGTGTGTCCACGGTGGCCGCCAGGCAGCGCGAGCCGGCCCCCGCCACCTCGTACTCGATCCGCACCACCTCGGGCGTCTCGACGGCGTACACGTCGTCCATGGCTTTCTGGCCCCGCCGCGGCGGCTATCGGCCCTGCCCCTACAGCGCGGGCCGCTCCGCGTCGTCGGGCGGCGCCGAGACCAGCTCGGGCTCGTCGGCGGCCTCGAGGTGGGCCATGTCGTTCACGCGCAGCGGCTCCCACCCCTTCGGGCCCACCCGCACGACGCTGATCGAGGTGTTGCCGATGTGGGGGAAGCGCTTGAAGCCGTCGCCCTGGAAGCTCTCGGCGTGGGCGAGCAGCATGCGGATACAGCCGCCGTGTGTGACCAGGGCCAGGGTCTCGCCCCTGTGATGATTCGCGATGGCGTCCACGGCCTCCACCACCCGCTTGCGCAGCGCGCTGAGCGTCTCGCCGCCGCCGCGGGGGACGTCCTGCCCCTGCTCGAGCAGGGCGATCTCGGTCGGGTGGGTGACCTTGATCTCGTCGTAGGTCAGGCCGCTCCAGGTGCCGAGGTCAATCTCGCGCAGGTTTGGCAGCAGCTGCACGGCCACCTTTACCGCCGCCCCGATCTCCCAGGCCGTCTGGAAGGCCCGGGCCAGGTCGCTGCTGTAGATCGCGTCGAAGCGCACGCCCTCGCCGGCGAGGCGGCGGGCGACCAGGCGGGCCTGCCTGGCGCCGACCGCGTTGAGCGGCACGTCGGCGTGGCCCTGCCAGCGCCCGGCGAGGTTCCAGTCGGTCTCGCCGTGGCGGATAAGGTAGACGGTCGTGGGCATGGTGTGGCTGTCCCTGCTGATATGGCCGCGCCGGCGCGCCGCTCCTACGGCGCATCATACCATAAGGCCCTTACGCCGCCTCGCTCGCCCCGGTTGACAGGGCCCCCCCGCGTGGCTACGATGAGACGAGCACCCGGCGCGCGGCTGCGCCGCCGGCCATCGCCCATGGAGCCTCTGATGCCCACCCTTGTGCTCTACAACGGCCCGATCTACACCTTCGACCCTGGGCAGCCCGTGGCCCGCGCCCTGGCTATCCGCGACGGGCGGGTCTTCGCCGTCGGCACCGAGGGCCGCGTGCAGGCCGCCGTCGCCGGCCAGCGCGGCGAGACGATCAACCTGCGCGGCCGCGCCGTCGTCCCCGGCCTGACCGACGCCCACGTCCACATCGTCTTCCAGGGCCTCACCGCCCGCGAGGCCCGCCTCGGCGAGGCCGCCAGCCTCGACGATGCTCTCGCCGTCGTCGCCGGGCGCGCCCGCGACCTGCCGCCCGGCGCCTGGCTGCGCGGCTGGGGGTGGGATCACATCCCCTGGGGCCGGCGCTGGCCCACCCGCGCCGACCTCGACGCCGTCTGCCCCGACCGCCCCGCCATGCTCACCCGCAAGGACGGCCACTCCCTCTGGGTCAACAGCCGGGCCCTCGCCCTGGCCGGTGTCACCGCCGACACCCCCGACCCCGCGGGTGGCCAGATCCAGCGCGACCGCGACGGCGAGCCCACAGGCGTGCTGCTCGAGTCGGCCATGGAGCTCGTGCGCGCCGTGGTCCCCCCCGTCACCGAGGAGGAGCGCCTCGACGCCCTGCGCGCCGCCCTCGCCGAGGCCCTCAGCTACGGCATCACCAGCGTGCACATCCCGCCCGGCACCAACCACGCCAGCGGCCCCGAGGCCCTGCGCGCTCTCCAGACCCTGCGCGCCCGCGGCCAGCTCGCCGTGCGCGCCCTGGCCTACCTCGCCCAGCCCGACCTCGAGGGCGCCCTGGCCATGGGCCTGCGCAGCGGGTTGGGCGACAGGTGGGTGCGCCTCGGCGGCCTCAAGCTCTTCGCCGACGGCTCCCTCGGCTCCGAGAGCGCCGAGATGCTCAGCCACTACGAAGGCCGCCGCCACACCGGCATCGCCACCCTCCCCTACGAGCAGCTCGAGGACCTGGTCTGCCGCGCCAACATGGGCGGGATCAGCGTGGCCGTCCACGCCATCGGCGACGCCGCCAACCGCAAGGTGCTCGACGCGATCGAGCGCGCCCGCCAGGCGCGCGAGCAGGCCGGCCCCGACGCGCCGCCCCTCGCGCTGCCCAACCGGATCGAGCACGTCCAGGTCATCCATCAGAAGGACCTGCCGCGCCTCGCGCAGCTCGAGGTGATCGCCTCGATGCAGCCGATCCATTGCACCAGCGATATCGAGGCCGCCGACGCCCTCTGGGGCCCGCGCTGCGCCCTGGCCTACGCGTGGCGCAGCCTCAAGGACAGCGGCGCCACCCTGGCCTTCGGCTCCGACGCGCCCGTCGAGACGATGAACCCCTGGCGCGGCGTCCACGCCGCCGTTACCAGGCAGCGCCCCGGGGGCCACCCCGCCGGCGGCTGGTACCCCGAGCAGCGCCTCAGCGCCGAGGAGGCCCTCCTGGCCTACTGCGTCGGCCCCGCCATTGCCAGCGGCGAGGCCGCCGAGAAGGGCCGCCTGACCGTAGGCGCCCTCGCCGACATGGCCGTGCTCACGGGCGACCCGCTGCGCAGCGCGCCCGCCGAGCTGCACGCCATCACCGCCGCCATGACCATCGTCGAGGGCAAGGTGGCCTTCGAGCGCTCGTCGTAGCCTGGCCGAGCGGGCCAGCCGCTGATGTTGGGGCGCCCCGGCGTGGGCGCCCACACCGGGGCGCCCTTACGTCCCGACCAGCACCTTTGGCTCGATGGAGCCGTCCTGTCAGCTCATACCTTTGGAAGGACCCATGCGCCGCAATCGGATGTTCCTGGCCGTCACGGGGGGGCACTTCGCCGTTGACGTGCTCAACAGCAGCGGGGCCGTGCTGCTGGCCGTCCTCAAGGATCCGCTTGGGCTCAGCTACGCCCAGGTGGGCTTGGCCCTGACCATCTACACCCTGGTGGGCTCGCTCTCGCAGCCCCTCTTCGGCTGGCTCTCCGACCGGGCCCAGGGCCGCACCATGCTGCTGGCGGCGGTCAGCGTCGTCTGGATGGCCCTCTTCTACACCCTGGTCGCCTTCGCGCCGAGCTGGGCCTGGCTGCTGCCGGTCTTCCTGCTCGCGCCCCTCGGCAGCGGGCTCTTCCACCCCATCGGCACGGCGGCCGCGGCCAAGGCCGTGCCCGAGCGGGCCGCCAGCGCCACCTCAATCTTCTTCTTCAGTGGGCAGACCGGCCTCGCCGTCGGGCCGTTTCTGGCCGGCGCCCTGGCGGGCAGCTTCGGCGCGCCCGGGCTGCTGCCCCTCACCGCCCTGGCCCTCATCCCCGCCGCCATGCTCCTGCTCGCCACCCGCGACGAGGCCGGGGTGGTGCGCCGAAGCATGCGCGCCGCCGCGAGGCCGGCCCGCGAGTGGACCGCCCTGGCCGCCGTCCTGGTCGCCGCCTTCGTGGTCCTGGTGGCCGTGCGCTCATCAATCCAGGCCGTGT
>DAOLDO010000765.1:0-3525 GCA_035327325.1 Chloroflexaceae bacterium
AGATGGCCCGCGGCGAGCTGTGCGCCATGGGCCAGGCCGTGTGCGACATCCCGGCGGTCGAGGATCTGCGGCGCGCCATTGATGTGCTCGGCGCGCACACCAAGCAGGGGCTCCAGCACCAGCACGCCTACATCGCCGGTCTGAGCACCGCCCAGGAGGCCGAGCGCGGCCGGCTGGCCCGCGAGCTCCACGACGAGGTGGTCCAGCAGCTCGTCGCCCTCGGTCACGGCGTCGACCGGGTGCAGCGGCTCCTCGAGCGCGGCGACGCCGGGCAGGCCGTCGCGCGCCTCCAGACGATGCGCGGGAGCATCACGGCCCTGGTGGGCGAGCTGCGCACCGTGATCGGCGACCTGCGCCCGCCGGCCCTGGAGGAGCTGGGGCTGCTCCCGGCGGTGGAGTTACTGCTGCAGCGCGGTGGCGAGGGCGCCCCCGAGGTGGCGCTGCTGGTGCAGGGCGAGGAGCGCCGGCTCGCCCCGCAGAGCGAACTGGCCCTGTTCCGCATCATCCAGGAGGCCTGGAGCAACATCCGCCGCCACGCCCACGCCAGTCACGCCGATGTGACCTTCTGCTACCGCACCGACGGCCTGCTGGTGACGATCGCCGACGACGGGGTCGGCTTCACGCCCTCGCACGAGTACGACGCCCCGGACGGCCACTGGGGCCTGCGCGGCATGCGCGAGCGGGCCGAGCTTACCGGCGGCCAGATCGAGATGGTCACGGCCCCAGGACGAGGCACCACGCTGACGGTGCACATCCCCTATCCTGGGATGGGCGGGCGCGACCCGGTCTGCGGCATGAGCGTGGGGCCGGAGGCGATCGGTGCCGAACACGACGGGGCGCTGTACCGCTTCTGCTCGCCCGCCTGTCGCGACCTGTTCGTCGCGAACCCGCAGCACTATGTCGCGCCGGGCGAATAGGGCTGCGGCCGTGTGATGATCTTATCCGGCGAGCCGGGTGCCGACATACGGTTCCAGGTGATGCACGTATACGCAACGTCGAGCGATCAGGGCCGCTCGTTCAGGATGGATCGGGGGTGTCCGCGACGTGTTGCTCGCCGGCGCGAATAGCCACCTTCAGTCGGTTCTCCGGCGGTGTGAGCGGGCACGACCAGTTGTCGTTGTAAGCGCAGTATGGGTTGTAGGCGAGGTTAAAGTCGAGCAACACCCGCGCACCCTCTAAAAGCTCCGGTTCCAGATACCGCCCCGCCCCGTAGGTCTCCCGGCCGGCCAAGGCATCGGCGAAGGGGAGGAAGAGCCCGCCAGCCTCGTCGGCAAAGAGGGTCAGACGCGCCGCTTGCCCCTCCACGCGAAAGCGGAGTTGACCGAGGCGGCGGTACTCCTGGGTGTCGCCGGCTGAGGTTTGCAGCACGAGCACCGCTGGTTGATCCAACGGTTCGATCGGCAGAACCATGCGGAGCGTCGCATCTTCGGGGAAGTAGCGCAACCCGGTGAAGGTCGCCCGCTGCGCTGGGGTAAGTGGGCTCTCGGGATGCTCCTTGAAGAAGCGATCCTTCGCGGCGCGGTAGGCCTCAAGTTGGCGCATCCTGGCCCTCCTTCCTGAGTGTGCCCGCGGGAGCAAAGGCCTGGGTCGGCAACCCGCGGTCGAGCAGTTCAGCTACCGACGATCGTACCGCAGTACATGCTGTAGGTGATGCGCCAGATCGCCTAGATCGGAGCGGGCGGTATGGCCCAGCCAGTCGATGCTGTAAACCCACGATCGGGCGGTGACCGACCACCTTACATGCGCATGGCCATGGGCAGGACGAACAGCACGACGTTGATGATGCCGAGCACGGCGACCACGGCCGCGTAGGGGGCGAAGGTGGCCCAGGTCCGCTTGCTCGCGCCGAAGTTGCTCCTGGCAATGCGGTAGGCTGCGTAGAGCGAGCCGAGCACGCCCAGGGCGACCAGGACATACTGCATCACCTGGATCGTCCCGGTGCTGAGTAGGGCGGGCGAGCCAGCCGGCGCCGGCCGGCCGAGCAGGACCAGGAAGGTGAACCAGACCGCCTTGCCCTCGGCGAAGAGGTGGAACAGGTTGTGGGCCACGTGCCCCGCCACGTCCAGCGGGATGATCGCGTAGCCGAACAGCGCGAAGTTCCGCGCCAGGCTCGCCCCGTTCAGCTTGCCGGCGGCGAGGGCGGTCAGCGCCATCATGCTGACCGGCAGCGCCATGGCGAGCACAAAGGTGATCGTGAAGGTCACCGCGTAGCTGTCGGTGCCCACCACACCCTCCAGCCAGGCCAGCATCCCCTGCCAGACCTCCAGCATGGTCACATTCTGCACGAACACGATGCCCATGATCACCACCGCCAGAAAGGCCTCCTCCAGCTTCGGCTTGCGGATGAACCATAGCTCCGAGGTCGGCTTGCGCACGGTCAGGGTGATCGAGCCGTTGGGGCAGCTCTTCACACAGTTCGCGCAGAGGTTGCAGTTGACGTTGCTGTCCATGGTGCGCGGGAACTCGAACATCGGGCAGGCCGGGGCGCGCGCGCTGCCGTTGAAGCAGGCCGCCTTGCTGGTGCAGGTGGCGCAGACCTCGGGCGTGGCGCGCAGGGCGATCATGCCGGTGCGCGCGTAGTTGCCGGAGAGGCCGCCGAGGAAGCAGAGGTAGCGGCACCAGGTGCGGCGCTGGAAGAAGGCCCCGCAGACGATGACGCCGGTGGTGAGCAGCAGCAGCAGGATGCCCGAGCCCCAGGGCGACTCGACCACGCCGAAGACGTGGTCGCTCCAAGTGATCAGGATGAACATCGCGTCGATCAGCCAGATGCCGTAGTTCTTGAGAAACTTGGGCACTTGCCGGTTGAGGCCGACGAGCTTCTGGACGAAATCGCTCAGGGTTGCGAAGGGGCAGATCGCGCACCAGAAGCGGCCGAAGAGCAGGAAGATGATCGGGATGAGCGGCCACCAGAGCACCCAGGTGAGCGCGGTGCCGAGGTTGTCGTGCCCACTGTCGGGGCCGAGCATCAGCTGCCAGACGATCAGGATGAAGACCGCGGCGGTGGGGATCTGGAGGATGCCGGGGTACCAGCCGCTGCGCAAGAGGCCGCCGATGAGGCGGTTGTTCAGCAGGTTGCGGGAGGGGGGGAGGTTGACGCTCATTTCGACGGCTCCTCGGGGCTGGGGGCGGCAGATGCCGGACGGGCGGGCTTGCGGACCGGCTTCGCGGGCGAGCGCCACCTGAGGAAGGCAGCCGTCGTGATCGCCAGCCCGTTGACCAGGGCGAAGCCGCCGAGGACGAGGCCGCGCGGGCGGCGCTGGGCCACCTCTACTTCGAAAATAGCCCCGTGCTCCTCGCTGTCGGCAGTGAAGACGACGCTCAGCGTGTAGGTGCCCGCCTGGTCGAAGGAAAGCTCGCCGCGGTACTCGCCGAGCTCCTCGCTCGCGGTCAGGGCGACCGGGGCCACGGCGAGGCCCTGGCCCTCGATGGCGCTCGTGTCGTCGTGGGCGTGCTCAGCCTCGGTGGCGGCGTGGTCGTCAGTAGCGGCGTGGTCGTCAGCCGCAGAGTAGTCGTCAGTAGCGGCGT
>DAOLDO010000766.1:0-3524 GCA_035327325.1 Chloroflexaceae bacterium
CTCGGGTGTAGGGCATAGGGTATGGCGTCCTGAAGCCTCAGACGTTTCGACCATGCCCGAAAGGGCCGTCTGGCTTGACACTAGGGTGTAGGGCATAGGGTATGGCGTCCTGAAGCTCGAGACGCTTCGCCCATGCCCGAACAGGTCGCCTGAGTTTGCACGAGGGAGCCGGGAGACGCGGAGCGCCTGGCAGCACTGTCGGATGGTTAGCGGAAGGGCGCCCCGATGTCGCGACCGGCTGCTGTGGTACTGTAGAGCGAGGGCGGCTATGCGAAGGGCTCAGGCGCTGATCGCGCTCGTGGGGGTGGTGCTGCTCGTGGCGGCCTGCGGGGCGCCGGTCGAGCCCCCGCGCCAGCGGCTGACCCTGGCCTGGGTGCCGAAGAGCCTGGGCAACCCCGTCTTCGACCACGGCTACAACGGGGCGCGGGCCAGGGCGACAGAGCTGAGCGAGGCCGGGCCGTACGAGGTGGAGCTGATCTCGGCCGCGCCGACCTCGGCCGACGCGGTGGAGCAGACCAGGGTGCTCGACGACCTGATCGCGCGGCGGGTGGACGGCATCGCCGTCTCGTGCAACGACCCGATCGCCTGCGCCGACCCGATCGACCGGGCCGTGGCGGCGGGCATCCCGGTGATGACCTGGGACAGCGACGCGCCGGCGAGCGGGCGCTTCACCTTCCTCAGCATTGACAACCACGCGGCGGGGCGCCGGGCCGCCGAGCTGCTGGCCGAGGCCGTGGGCGGCGCGGGCAAGGTGGCGATCATCACCGGCGTGCCGGGCGGGCTCAACCTCGAGGAGCGCGTGGTCGGCTTCCGCGAGGTGCTGGCCGGCTACCCCGCGATGCGCGTGGTGGCCGAGGTGGCCACCGGCGAGGACATCAGCAAGGGCGTGCAGGGCGTCGAGGAGGTGATGCAGGCCCACCCCGACCTGGCCGGGTGGTTCTTCGCCGGCATGTGGCCGCTCTTCGCCGACCGCGGGGCCATGCCCCAGTGGGAGGCCTCGACCCGCGCCGGCACGCTCAAGACGGTCTGCTTCGACACCCTGCCCTTCCAGCTCGAGCTGCTGCGGGACGGCTACCTGACGGCCCTGATCGGCCAGAAGTACTGGGGCTGGGGCTACGACTCGGTGCAGATCCTCTACGACCGCATCGTGGCGGGCGAGCAGTACCCGCCCTTCATTGACGCCGGCATGGACGTCGTGACCGCCAACAACGTGGACGCGATGATCCGGGCCTGGGAGACCAACGACTTCACGACACCCCTCCCGCCGCCGTAGCAGTTCCCGCCGGAATGGCCGATGGTTTTTGTTACCACGAAGGCCACGAAGGACGCGAAGGGGGCGAGCATGCCAGGCGCCTGGCCTGGATGGCTCAACTGCACGAGCGGCTCAGCCAGGCAGGGTACGGCAAAGGGCAGCTCGCATCTTCGACCCCTTCGTGGTAAAACACGCAGGCGCTTTGGTCGCCGCATGCCGGTAGAGGGCCCTCAAGCGATGGACACGCTGCTACACGCGAGCAAACTGAGCAAGAGCTTCGGGAGCCTGGCCGCCCTGGACCGGGTGAGCTTCAGCGTGCATACGGGCGAGGTGGTGGGGCTGGTGGGGCGCTCGGGGGCGGGCAAGTCGGTGCTGTCCCAGATCCTCGCCGGCACCCTGGCCCCGAGCGCGGGCGAGCTGCTGATCGGCGGCGAGCGGCTGCGCTGGCCGTTCAGGCCGCGGCGCCTGGGGGTGGCCGTGGTGCCCCAGCGCCCGGTGCTGGCCGAGCGGCTCGACATCACGGCGAACATCTTCCTGGGCGCCGAGCTGGGCTGGCCGCGGCGCCTGGGCTGGCTGCGGGCGCCCGACCGCCGGCGCATGGACCAGGAGGCCGAGGCGCTGCTGGCGCGCCTGGACATGGCCCCGCCCAGCCTGCGGGCCAGGGTTGACCACCTCACCAGCGAGCAGCGCCAGCTGATCGCCCTGGCCCGGGCCATGGCCACGCCGGCGCGCCTCGTGATCCTCGACGAGCCGGCCGCCCTGCTCGGCTACAGCTACCAGCAGCGGCTGCTGGCCCTGATCCGCGAGTGGCAGGGCCAGGGCGCCGCCGTGCTGCTGGCCACGGGCAGCCTCGACCAGATCTTCGCCGCGACCGACCGGGTGATCGTGCTCAGCGAGGGGCGCGTGGCCCTCGACGCGCGCACCGACGGCGTCACCCGCGAGGAGATCGTCGCCGCCCAGATCGGCCAGGGCGAGCGCCAGCAGCTCACCCCGATCATCTGGGCCCTCGAGAGCTACTACAGCGCCCGCGAGCAGGCCGAGCGCCTGCGCCACCAGCAGCGCCGCCTCGAGCGCGACCTGGCGGCCCAGGACAGCCTCAACCAGCAGCTGATCCGCCAGCTGGCCCAGCAGGTGCGCTCGCTCGACCAGGCCAACCTGGCCCTGCAGGACGCCCAGCGGCGCCTGCTGACCCAGCGCGAGGACGAGCGCAAGTACCTGGCCCGCGAGCTGCACGACCAGGTGATCCAGGACCTGCTGAGCGTCAACTTCCAGCTCGAGGAGCTGGAGGGCGACGACGAGCGGGCCGGCGAGCTGGCCGAGGTGCGCGAGAGCGTGCGGGCCCTGGTGGACGACGTGCGGCGCATCTGCGGCAACCTGCGCCCGCCGACGATCGACAGCCTCGGGCTCGGCGCCGCGCTCCAGTCCTACACCCGCGACTGGGCCGCCCGCACCGGCATCGCCGTGAGCCTGGCGGTTGACGAGGGGCTCGGGCGCCTGCCCGAGGAGATCGAGCTGTCAATCTTTCGCATCGTGCAGGAGAGTCTGGCCAACGTGCGCAAGCACGCCGGGGCCCAGGCCGTGCGCGTGCAGATCTGCCCCGCCTCGCCCCGCGCCGTGGCGATCACGATCGAGGACGACGGCCGCGGCCTCGCAGGAAGCCTCGACCTGGCGGCCCTGGCCCAGGCCGGCCACTACGGGCTGGTCGGGATCAGCGAGCGCCTCGCCCTGCTCCAGGGTCGCCTGCGCATCACCAACGGCGCCCAGGGCGGCCTGCTGATCGAGGCGGAGATCCCGCATCCCCGGGCAGGGTGAGGCGTCGCTCGCGGGGGTGAGGCTCGCTGCGCTCGCCGGGGTGACGCTCGCGTTGCTGGCTGGGGTGACTCCGAGCCGGCGAGCAATGCGCCCCTGCCCGGATCACCCCGGCGCGGGAGTGCAGCGACCAAGCCTCACCCCGGCGGAGCAAACGCAGTGCGCGACGCCTCTGAGCGAGCGCTAGCGAGCAAACCATGGACGCCCTGGAGCTAGAGAACGTCAGCAAGGTGTACGAGACCCCCGGCGGCCCCCTGGCGGCCCTGGAGGGGGTGAGCCTGCGGGTGGGGGCGGGCGAGACGGTGGCCCTGGTGGGGCCGAGCGGTTGCGGCAAGAGTACGCTGCTGCGCCTGGTGGCCGACCTCGACGCGCCGACGGCGGGTGCGGTGCGCGTGCTGGGTGGGCCGCCGGCCGAGGCCCGCGCCCGCCGGGCCTACGGCATCGCCTTCCAGGCGCCCACGCT
>DAOLDO010000767.1:0-3509 GCA_035327325.1 Chloroflexaceae bacterium
CGAGGTGGTAGATGACCGAGGGGCGGGCGGCCACGATGGCGCGCATCGGGGCCTCGGCGTCGCTCAGGTCGGCGTGGACCTCGACGACGCGACCCTGGAGGAAGGCGGGCAGGCGGCCGGGGGCCCTGGTCATGCCCCAGACCTCGTGGCGGCCCTCGGCCAGCAGCTGCTCGGCCAGGTAGCTGCCGACAAAGCCGTTGATACCGGTGATCAGCGCTCGCATGGCCCTAATCATAGCCGATCTTAAGGCCCTCGCAAGGGGCCGCCGCGTTACAGTTTCCTTATGCCCTTGAACTATCGTTCATATGCGATATAACCCGCCATTTGGCCCGGCCGATTGTGCGTACTGAAGCCCAAAGACTTTTTGTGCATTACGTTGACAGCCATTGTGCAGCATGATACAATGTAGTTGCAGGAACAGCGCATGCTCTGTGCATAAGGCGATCAGCGCGGCACGACAGCCCTCTTGACCCTCCAGCTCGTGACTCTCTGGGAAGGCGGCCAGCCATGGCTCAGCAACACTTCTTGACCCAGTTCTCCGACAAGCCGCGCTACAACACCAAGGCGGTAGCGCAGGAGACGGGGGTGCCCGCCGACACCTTCCGCGCCTGGGAGCGCCGCTACGGCGTGCCGCGCCCACAGCGCACCGAGGGCGGCCACAGGCTGTACTCCGAGCGCGACATCGCCACGATCCGCTGGCTGCGCGACCGCACCGCCGAGGGTCTGACGATCAGCCAGGCCATCGCCCTGATGACCGACGGCAACGAGTCGAACCTCTCGTGGCTCTCGACCGCCGTTGACACCGAGCCCCACACATGGGACCGGCTCAACAGCCGGCTGTTCGCCGCCCTGACCGACTTCGACGCGACCAGGGCCGAGCAGATCCTCGGCGAGGCCTTTGCCCTCTACCCCATGGAGGACGTCTTCCTCAAGCTGGTGCAGCCGGTGATGATCGAGATCGGCGAGCAGTGGCACGCCGGCAGGGTCACGGTGACGGCGGAGCACTTCGCCACCCAGTTCATCAGGCGCAAGCTCTCGGGCCTGTTCAACACCTACAACATCACCGACGGGCGCGGCCTGGTGCTGGTGGCCTGCGCGCCGAGCGAGCAGCACGACCTCGGCGCCCTGATGCTGTCGGTGTTCCTGGTGCGCCACGGGTGGCAGGTGATCTACCTGGGCCCCGAGGTGCCCCTGCGCGACCTGATCGAGACGGTGCGCCAGCTCCAGCCCGACCTGGTGGCCTGCGCCGCCTCGACCACCGAGACGGCCACCCAGTTGCTCGAGGTCGGTCGCTCGATCACGGCCCTGCCCCCGCCCACGCCCCACTTCGGTTACGGCGGCCGGGCCTTCAACCTGAACCAGATCCTCACCCAGCGTATGCCCGGCACCTTCCTCGGCCGCGACGCCCAGGAGGCCGTGGACACTGTGGCCGACATCCTGAGCAGCGCCAGGTAAGCTCGACCGCGCCGCGCTGTGTGGGCGGCCCGTTGTTTATATGTACAGAGAGGCGGCAGCAATGCCGCCTCTTTTCGTGTTGCACGGGGGTTACATGGGCATCGCACAGGCACTGCACAGATTTACGGTTGCCAACACGGGCCAATTCACGTATGATAGAGTATAGAGGTGCGCTCACGTGCGCTAGGGGTCCGCGCCGACCGGCCTTGGGCAGGCCTACGCCCGGACGCAGCCGGCGGCTGCGCCGGCGCCCGCCCTCCCGACCGCTGCCGGGCCCGCGCATGTGCGGCCACCGTGTGCCGAGTATACAAGGAGAGCCGCGTGGCATTGAACTCAGCTCCCTCTGTCGCCCTCAGGGCCGCCGGTACACGCATTGGCCAGCCCCTCCCCGCGGAGGAACAACTCGCGCTCCTGTTCCACCTCACCGACCTGTCGCCCCACGTCGGCCACGACGAGTGGCCGCCCCACCCGCCCCACACGACGGCCGAGGCGTACGCCGAGTGCGAGCGCATGATCCGCCGGCACTCGAAGAGTTTCTACTTCAGCTCGCAGTTTCTCCCCCCTGAGGCACGCCGGGCCGTGCGCGCCCTGTACGCCTTCTGTCGCACCACCGACGACACGGTGGACATGGCCAGCGGCGACCCGGCTCGGGCCCTGGCGGCCTGGGTGCAGCAGGCCCGCGCGAGCCGGCCCGCCCCCCACAACCCCGTGCTGGTCGCCTGGCACGACACGCGCACGCGCTACGCCCTCAAGCCCGACCTGGTGGACGAGCTGCTGGCCGGGGTGGCGATGGACCTGACGATCCACCGCTACGAAAGCTTCGCCGACCTCTGGCTCTACTGCTACAGGGTGGCCTCGGTGGTGGGCCTGCTGGTCATGGGCATCACCGGCCACGCACCCGGCGCCGAGCCCTACGCGATCAAGCTCGGTGTGGCCCTGCAGCTCACCAACATTCTGCGCGACGTCGGCGAGGACGCCAGCCGAGGCCGGGTCTACCTTCCACAGGAGGACCTGGAGCGCTTCGGCCTGTGCGCCGACGACATCCTCGCGGGGGTCTACGACGGGCGCTTCAAGGCCCTGATGCGCTTCCAGGCCGAGCGGGCCCACAGGCTCTACGACGAGAGCTGGGCGGGCATCGGCCTGCTCCCCCCCGAGAGCCGCTTCGCCGTTGCCGCCGCGGGCAGGGTCTACAGGGGCATCCTTGACAGGCTCCACGCCAACGACTACGATGCCTACACGCGCCGGGCCCACCTGACCCTGCGCCAGAAGCTCGCCCGCCTGCCGAAGATCTGGTGGGACGTCAGGAAGTTCTGATGGCGACCATGACCATGCGGCGGCCCGCGGCGCCCCGCCCCTGGCCCACCTGGCCCCTCGACGCCCTGCTGTGGGTGCTCTTCCTCGGGCCGCTCATCTCGCCCCTGTTCCGGGCCAGCGGCCTGCCCCTCGTGGCCGACGCCGGCCTGCTCGCCCGCGACCTGCTGGCAACCTACGTCTGCCCGACCCCCGAGCGCTCGCTGACCCTGCTCGGCCTGCCGATGGCCGTCTGCGCCCGCTGCTGGGGCGCGACGATCGGCCTGTGGGCGGCGCGCCTGCTCGTCGCCCGCGAGGCCGCCGCGCCCACGCCCGTCCTCGCCTGGTTCCGCGCCCTGCCCTGGCCGGCGCGGCTGTCGCTCGCCGCCCTGCCCTTCCTGCTCTGGCCCCTCGAGATCGTCGGCCACTATGGCGGCTGGTGGCACGCGCCCATGGGGATGCTGCTGCTCAACGGCGCCCAGGCCGGCCTCGCCGCGGGGCTGCTCTTCTGCTCGCTCTGGCCGGGGCTGTGGCCGGCGCGCAGGGGCTGAGCGGCGCCAGCGCTCCTCACGAAACTCTTACGGGCGCCGGGCCCCGGGCTGCGGTATCATGAGGGGGCGCCGCCGGCGCCTTCACTCACCGCAGCGCGAGAGAGCCTTCTATGCGACGACTACTGCTGCCCCTGACCGCGGCCCTGGCCCTGGCCGGCTGCTCGCTCGGCGGGATAACCCAGGGCCAGCGGCCCGACCCGACCCTCGAGGCGA
>DAOLDO010000768.1:0-3509 GCA_035327325.1 Chloroflexaceae bacterium
TCCGGCCTTTGCCCCGATTTGCACCGCGTTTGCACGCGAAAGCCTACGTTTGCCTACGAAAGCCTACGCCGTAGGGGGAGGGGCTGGCGGGCGCTACGGCCGGCGATGCCGGCCGATGTCGGCGGATGTAGGTGAAAGTAGGGGAAAGGAGGCGATTCCGGGGGGGGGGGGGGGCGTTCGCGAGGCGGGGGGCGGGGGGGGGGAAGGCGGCGGCGCGGTAGCCTTCCGGGCGGGGGGGGGCGGGCCCCTGGCCCCAGGGGGGGTCCCCTCCCGCCACGTCCTCGCCGATCTGCTCGATCACAGTGCCGTCGGGGAGGGTGGTCAGGGGCGCGCCGTCGGTGGAGGGGGCGGGGCGCAGGAAGAGGCCCTGACCGCCGGTGCCCGTGACCACGAAGCGCTGGGGGGCCGCGGGCGACGGCGGGGGCGGGGTCACCGTGGGCAGGGCGTCCGCGCCGGCGCCGGTGTCGCCGCCCCCGCCAAGCACGGGCTCGCTGGCCGTGGTCGGGGCGGGCTGGTCGAAGCCAAGGCCGGCCTCGCGCTGGTCGTTGCGGGCGAAGGCCAGCATGGCGATCAGCAGCACCACCAGCAGCACCGCGATGCCCGCCACGTAGCGCCAGCCCCCGGCCTGCAGCCAGAGCTGGAACTCCTGGGGCGATGAGGGCAGGGCGCCCCGCCGCGGCGAGCGCCTGCTGCCCGCCCGCTCGCTGCGCCAGCCCGGGTTCACCGGCTCGGCCTGGCTCCACTCGTCGCCATCGGGCGAGAGCCGCTCGGTCGTCCGCCGGCCGTCGGCGCCGGCCCCGTGCTCCCACTCGGGGAGGCGCTCGGTCTCGCCGCGCCGCCCGCGCTGTCCTCTGGGATCAGTCATGCCGCCCTCCTGCTCTCAGCACGTCCATGCGCAATGATAGCACACTCGCCCGGGTGAGGCTTGCTCGCTGCGCTCGCCGCGGGGGTGAGGCTCGCTGGCGCTCGCCACGGCCCGTGCTACAATAGCCGCCAGGCCGTCTACGAAGAGGAGAGCCCGTGGAGCTGCGCCTCGACTCGCCCCTCGACATGCACCTGCACCTGCGCGAGGGGGCGATGCTGCGCCTGGTGGCGCCCCTGAGCGCCCGCGTCTTCGCGGGGGCCGTGGTGATGCCGAATCTCGTCCCGCCCGTGGACAGCCTGGAGCGCCTCGCCGCGTACCGGGCCGAGGTCGCGGCGGCGGTCGCGCCCCACAGCTTCGCGCCGCTGATGACCCTGTTCTTCCGACCGTACGACGAGGGGGCCCTCGCCGCGGCGCGGCCCCACATTGTCGGGGTCAAGCTCTACCCCGAGGGCGTGACCACCAACAGCGCCGGCGGGGTGCGCGACCTGGAGGCGGTCGAGGGCACCCTGGCCGCTATGGAGCGCCTGGGCATCCCGCTGCTCGTCCACGGCGAGAGCCACGGCTTCGTGCTCGACCGCGAGGCCGAGTTCCTGCCGGTCTACGCCAGCTGGGCCCGGCGCTTCCCGCGCCTGACCATTGTGATGGAGCACATCACCACGGCGGCGGCGGTGGCCCTGCTCGATGAGCACGCGAACCTGGCCGCCACGGTCACGCTGCACCACCTGCTGATCACGCTGGACGAGGTGGCGGGCGGCCTGCTGGCCCCGCACCTCTTCTGCAAGCCGATCGCCAAGCGCCCGGAGGACCGGGCGGCCCTGCTGGCGGCCGCCCTCGCGGCCCACCCGCGCCTGATGCTGGGCAGCGACTCGGCGCCCCACCCCGTCTCGCGCAAGGAGGCCGCGGGCTGCGCCGCGGGCGTCTTCAGCGCCCCGGTGCTGCTGCCGATGCTCGCCGAGCTGTTCGAGCGCCACGACGCCCTCGACCGGCTCCAGGGCTTCGTCTCGGACAACGCCCGCCGGGTCTACGGGCTCACGCCGCCGCCCAAGGTCGTCACCCTGGCCCGCGAGCCGTGGCGGGTGCCCGAGCGCTACGGCGACGTGGTGCCGTTCGCGGCTGGGCTGACTCTGCCCTGGCAGGTGGCCGATGTCGCCACGGCCTGAGCCGCAGCCCCAAGGCGGCAGCCCGCCGATGGCCGTCCGTCCGGGACGCGTGGCACCGCCGCGGGCGCGCGGGCACCGGGACCAGCCTTCGGCCCGCGGCGCCGCCCGGGGGCTCGCCGCCGCCAGGAGCGCCTATGCTGAACCCTGACTCCGTCGCCGCCGTGGCGGCGGCCCGCTTCGGCGAGCGCTTCGTGCGCCCGATCTACGACGGCTACGGCTTCGCCTGCATCCCGGGCACGGTCGAGCGGCTGCTCACGGGCGGCGGTGGGCCGGCCCTCCCCGAGGCGGCCCTCGGGGGGCTCGGCCAGCGGCACGAGCGCGTGGTCCTGCTGCTGATTGACGCCTTCGGCTGGCGCTTCTTCGCGCCGCGGGCCGAGGCCGACCCCTTCCTGCGCCGCTTCCTCGGCGACGGCGTGGTCTCGCGGCTGACGACCATGTTCCCCTCGACCACCTCGGCCCACGTCACGGCGCTGCACACGGGGCGCCCGCCGGCCGCGTCTGGCGTGTTCGAGTGGTTCTTCTACGAGCCGAGCCTCGGGCGGGTGATCGCGCCCCTGCTCTTCTCGTTCGCCGGCGACCGCGGGCGCGAGACCCTGGCCGACGCGGGGGTGGACCCGGCCTTCCTCGTCGCCGGCGACACGCTCTACCAGCGCCTGGCCGCCCGGGGCGTGCGCTCCAGCGTCTACCAGCACGCCTCGTACGCCCACTCCACCTACACCGGGGCGGTCTGCGCCGGGGCCGAGCTGGTCCCCTACCGCACCCTCGCCGAGGCGATCACGCTGCTTGGGGCGCGCCTCGCGGCGGAGCCGGGGCCGGCCTACCACTTCCTCTACGTTGACACGGTGGATACGATCTGTCACCTCTACGGCCCCGAGTCGCCCCACGTCGCGGCGGAGCTTGACGCCGTGCTGACCACCTGCGAGCGCCTGCTCGTGCCCGCCCTGGCCGGAGCCGGGCGGCCGGCGCTGCTGCTGCTCGCGGCCGACCACGGGCAGATCGCGATCGACCCGGCCAGGGCCCATATGCTCAACCGCACCATCCCCGGGCTCGAGGCCGCCACCCCGCGCGGCGCGGACGGCCGCCCCCTGGCCCCGAGCGGCTCCAGCCGCGACCTCTTCCTCTACCTCGAGCAGGGCCGGGAGGCCGCCTTCGCGCAGACGATCGCCCTGGCCCTCGCGGGGCGCGCCGAGGTGCACCGCACGGCCGAGCTGGTCGCCGCGGGCATGTTCGGGCCCGCGCCGTCGGCGGCCTTCCTCAGCCGCCTGGGGGGGCTGGCCGTGCTGCCCTACGCGGGCGAGACGGTCTGGTGGGACGACCAGCGCTTCCAGGTGCGCTTCCGGGGCTCCCACGGCGGCCTGACCCCCGAGGAGGCCCACACGCAGCTCGCCGCCCTCGGCTTCGGCTAGGGCGCGGGGGGCGGGGGCGCCGGGGCGGCCACGTTGGGCCGCCCCTACGGGCGTTGGCGGGTCGACGGGGGCGGGGGC
>DAOLDO010000769.1:0-3508 GCA_035327325.1 Chloroflexaceae bacterium
TCGTAGCCGGGGGTGCTGTTGGGCGTGGCCCAGCCGTACTCGGTGATCCAGACCTCCTTGTCGCCCATGCCGTACTGCTCCATCCACGAGCGCACATTCTCGATGTGGCGGAAGTAGTGGGTCTCGTCGTCGTTCCAGCAGCGGTCGGGCGCGGGCTGGCAGCCCTCAATGAAGCTCGGGTTGTCGGGCCACAGGGTGTCGGGCGGGTTCGCCGCGCCGCCGGGGTGTACCGCCTGGACGTCGAAGTAGTCGCGCACCTCGCCGCCGTTGTAGGTGTACATCTCCCGGTAGAACTCCTCGTCCGAGAGGGCCACAGACGGGTTGGTCACGCCGGAGGAGGACGAGGCGGCCGCGAGCACCACGGCCTCGGGGTCGATCGCCTTGATCTCCTGGTAGGCCAGCTTCAGCATCTCGACGTAGCGGCCCACGTCCTCGGGCCTGATCGTGCCGCCCGTCTCGTGGGCCAGGTTCGGCTCGTTCCAGATCTCGTAGGCGTGGATCTTCCCCCTGTAGCGCTCGGCCAGCATGCCCATGAAGTTCGCGAAGGTCTGCGGGTCGTCGGGCAGGCCGTTGGTGGCGTTGTAGGCCGAGGGCGATCGGACCACGTTGATCAGCAGCTTGCGGCCGTAGGCGTTGGTCGTCTCGACGATGCGGTCCACCTCGTCCCAGGCCATGATGTTGTTGACCGGGTCCTCGATGTCGCGCCAGTAGATCTGCTGGCGCACCCAGTCGAAGCCGGCGTTCTGGGTCAGCTGCAGCACGCGCTCGCGGTCGGTGTAGTAGAGGTGGGCCACCACGCCGAACTCGAGGTGGTCGGGGTTGATCGGCCCCCCGTTGGGCTGGTTCGGCGGCGCCGTGGTCGGCCCGCCGGGGGCGGCCGTGGCGGCTGGGGCCTCGGCGGCCTGGGTCGGCTGGCCGGGCGCGGCGGTCGCGGGGGCGTCTGTGGGCGCCGGCGGCGCCGTGGGCAGGGCGGGGGTCGCGGCGCCGCCGGCGGGCGCCTGCTGGCCACCGCAGGCGGCGATGGCCGGGACGAGGAACAGCAGGAGCAGCAGGGCGCCGATCCGCTGTGCGGGCAGTCTCATCATACGCCTCCAAATGGTTGTCAGGGAGGGTTGCCCCTCCCTGAGTGTTTCAATGATCGGGATGTGGCCGCGGCGCTACCGCTTCGGGAACGACTGGAGCGCGTTGTAGCTGGGGCGGGGGCTCCAGTCGCCGTTGAGCACCCCGAAGGCGGCCTGCTCGTGCATCTCGTTGCCGTAGTAGCGCCAGGGGACGGCGAAGTTCAAGTTCCAGACGAACATCGCGCCCACCCACGGGGCCCACTCGTAGCGCCCGATCTCGAGCGAGCGGGCGAGCCAGGCCGCCTGGGTCTCCGGCGAGATGCTGTTGCCATACTCGTAGCCGGGCGTGTTGTTGGCCGTGGCCCAGCCGAACTCGGTGATCCAGATCTGGCGGTCGCCCATGCCGTTGGCGGCCATGATCGCGCGGGTGTCCTCGATGCGGCGGAAGTAGAACTCCGAGCTGTTGCGCCAGTTCGGGCCGGGTCCGGGGTTCTGGGGCCACTTGCTGTCGGGCGGGTTGTAGTGGCCGCCCGGATGCAGGCCGATCGCGTCCACGTGGCTGCGGAAGGTCGGGTTGGTCGCCATCTGGCGGACGAACTCGATGTCGCTGATCGCGATGTCGGCGCGGTTGGTGTCGGTGCTGGCCGGCGCGCCGCTCACCACGATCGCGTAGGGGTCGCTGGCCTTGATCGCGTCGTAGGCCGTCGCCAGCAGATCGACGTAGTAGTTGGCGCTGGCCACCCGCCCGCCGCGGCCGCCGTCGGTGGCGCAGTCGCCGCCGTTCTCGCAGGCCCGGTTCTGCTCGTTCCAGATCTGGTAGGCCTGCACGCGCCCGCGGTAGCGCGCCGCCATCTGCCCCATGAAGTTGGCGAAGTCGCCGAAGTTCTCGCGCCGCGGCATGCCCGGCCCGCCAGCCCACTCGGGCGCGGTGACGACGCTTAGCAGCAGGCGCACGTTCTGGCGGCTCGCGTCCTCGACGATCTGGTCCAGTTCGCCCCAGAAGATCTGGCCCGAGCGGTCGTGCAGGTCCATCCAGCGCACCTGCTGGCGGATCCAGGGCATGCCCGCGTTGTTCGCCAGGGTCAGGGCGCGGTTGCGGTCTTGCCAGGCCGTGCCCTGCCCGTAGAGGTGGGCGTTGAAGCCGTAGACGAACGGCCGGGGCAGCGCGTCGGCGGCGCCGCGCGCGTTGAAGGCCGGGTTGCCCCCGTGGTTGCGGTCGCGGTACTCGTTGCCCAGCAGGCCGAGCAGGATGCGGTACTGCGGGTTGGGCTGGTTGGGGTGCCACTCCATGCGCTGGCGCTCGAAGTACTGCACCCAGTAGACCTGCCCGTCCTGCGAGTTGACCTCCTGGAACTGCTCGCTCAGGGGGTAGCCGAAGACCTCCAGGCCGCCGTTGTTCAGCCAGAAGTCGCGGAAGGGCGCCGGGCCGTTGCGCAGCGTGTGGCCCGTCTCGCCGAACCAGGTGCCGTCGCCGGGGTTGCCCACCGCGCGGAACGGCTCCTCATTCTCGCGGCCCTTGGCCAGCTCCTGGCCCATCAGGCGACCGAGGACGTAGAAGCGGTTGCCCTGCTGTCCGAAGTTCTCGGGGTGCTCCTCGAGCACGGCCCGCTCGAAGTACTGCACGCGGTAGAACTGCCCGGGGTTAGTGAAGCTCTCCTCGATGAAGGGCGCCGAGATCGGGTAGCCGAGCACGAACAGGGCGTTCGGCGTGTTCTTCCAAGTCTCCAGGAACCAGTTGACCGCGGCCTGGCCGGTCTCGCCGAAGTAGCGGGCCTGGTAGGGCGGGAAGGTGTCGGGCACCGTGGTCTGCGCCGCGCTTGGGCGCGGCCAGGCCACGAATGTGGCCAGGGTGGCGATAAGAAGACAGGCGACGATGATCCGTCTGGCCATGCTCGTTCTCCTCAGGCTTGCTGCGACCGTCTGCTGCACAACGCGGGGGCTCTGCCTCCGATTGTAGCCTCGGGCGGCTGATACCCCCCTGACGGGCCGCTGATTCGGCGGTTACTGTTCGATGAATGGGCGGGCGAGTAGGGCCCCGCGGCGCACGGCCGACACGCCCGCGGCCTCGGCCGGGACGTTCAGGCGCGGATTCTTGGCGCCGCCGCCGCGCACCGTAACCAGGGGCGCGCGGCTCTGTTGCTCACGCTGCTCGGGCATCAGGGGGACAGGGCGGACAGGCGGCCATCGCCTGGGCCAACCATAGCTGCACGTCGCTTCGGACCCCGAAGATTATACGGGCCCCTGTAGCGGGCGTCAAATGGGCCGGCGTGTAGCCGGTGCAGACAAAGAAACAGGCCGCACATCAAGCGATGTGCGGCCTGCCGTGGAGCGGGAGACCGGACTCGAACCGGCGGCCATCTGCTTGGGAAGCAGATGCTCTACCAACTGAGCTACTCCCGCCCGGGAGCAACGTTCAACGCGCACAAGTATAGCACCGGCGAAAAAGC
>DAOLDO010000770.1:0-3504 GCA_035327325.1 Chloroflexaceae bacterium
GGTGCTCTCCACGAGCATAGAGGCGCCCTCGGCGGGTGGATTGAGCCCCACCCCGCCGAGGGCGCTTCGCTTTGTGCTGGGGAGGCGCCGTGCTATACTGCCGGTGTCATTCCGGGGTCTGACGCCCGTCGAGCTTGTGGGGAGCTCGGCGGGCGTCATTTTATGTAGTTTGCGTCCGGGCGATCCAGTTCGTCAGGTCGTCCAACCGGTGCGCCCAAATCAACGCCAGCCCTCGCCCCTGTGCCTGCTCCAAGTGGTGCAGCTCGTACAGGCCACTGAGCACGGCAACTGGCACGACGTAGCTATGCCCGAACTCTGAGTACCACTTCTCGGCCTTGGCCGCAGCATCGTTGTTAAGACGCTTGATCGAGTTGACGAAGGAGTTTGACACCTTGCATTCAATCGCCATTATCCGCTCGTCCCACAGCCCGACGACCAGATCCGCCTTGCGGGTGCCGAGCTTCACCTCGCCACTGAACTGGCCGGGGCGCGGGGCCTGGCTCGGTGTGCGAATGTGATTGCGAGGTATTCGCACCTGGGTGAACCCTACGGCGGGAGCAAGCAGGGCCTCGCGCACAGCCCGTTCCTGCGTCTCCTTGCCCTCGTGCCGGCGTGTTGTCGCGGTACGTTGCGCTGCAATCAGCGCCGTAGAGGCCAGGATAGCCGCTTCTCGCTCGTGCTCCTCTGGTTCTCGCCCGTGGCTAACCCACGGGAAACGGCGCCGGTCAAGCCCTGCCAGCACCGTGCTGACGAGGCGCTGTACAAGGTCGGGATCCTGCTGGAGCGAGCGTAGGCTCAAGGTCTTTTGGTCAACCAGTGTCTTCAGGTCGTCAAGTGAAATGGGCGGCCCCGCGAGGTAGCGCAGGCTGTCCATCATTGCCCTCTCGCCCAGCACCTCGGGGGTGAGTTGCGAGAAGTCGGTAAGGTCTACGGTCAGCTCGAGGAACTCCTCTACGCTGCCGCGCATCGTGTCGAAGGCTTCGAGATAGACCTCCAACGGCTCAGCCATTCGCTCGTCGCGGAACCTGGCAACGGCCTCGTGGCGATCTGCTTCTAACTGTTCTCGCGTCCACTGTAGCGGGAGAAGATGGGCCTGGCTCACACGGCTACCTCGTGGGCCAGCTCCTGCGCGAGCTGCGCCGGCTCTGGAATAAGCAGACGCTCCATCTCCCGCGGCTCAAACTTTGTCAGGCCGCCGGCATAGGTGCGTCCGTGGGCGAGTGCGACGTTCTGGTTGAGGAAGGTGGCGATGCCTCGAAGGAGGGACTCGGGAAGCGGCTCACGCGGATAGAGCCCGTGCGCGATATTGAGGTGCCGAGCCTCGGCCTGGTTCTGAACGAAGACCGGAGGCCGGCGAGCCATATAGGTCGCCAGGATAGGCGCGGGCGCACGGAGCCCCACCGCCCACCACGCCTTGCGGTGCCGAGCGATGTAGGTGTCGGCGGCGCCCTGGGCGCGAGCGTAGGCGAGGAACCGTTCAACGTGCTGCCGCTCCTCAGGTGCGAGCAGGTCTAGGTGAGCGGGCAGGTCGATCACCTGCTTGAGCGGTACAGCCTCGGTTAGCACGTCCCCGGAGCGTATGAGCTCGCGGGCGCGGGTCACAGTCGCAAAGAGCACCGAGGGAGGTAGATCGCGGCTGTGCGGCCCGGCGATCCACACTCGGTTCTTGCCCGTTACCTGGCCGCGATGGACTCTGAACAGCTCGCCTAGCTGAATGTGCCCCGCCCGGCGCTCTACTCCGCCACGAATGAGCACGGTCCAGCGCGGCTCTGCCTCCAATCGTTCCCGGCGAACTGTCCCGGTTGGTTGCAGGTCGTCAAGCTGGTCAAGGGCTGCGGCCCGCCCCATTCTGACTTGGGGGACTGGCTGCGCCACTCGAAAGCCGGTGATAACCGCTGTCGTCGCGGTGCCCTCGAAGGGCAGGGCCTTCGGCTCGATCATCACCAGGGTTTCCAGGCCGAGGTCACGCAGCAGCAGCTCGCGGATCAGCCGCCCGTAGTTCACGTCCAGCCACTCGGCCGCCGTGACGAACACGCCCACGTCACCAGGTCGGGCGTGCATCGCTGTGGCGAGGAAGAAGTGAGCGTGGAGCCCCGCGAGCTGACTAGCATCGTAGCCGCGCACCCGGGCGGTTGCGGTGAGCCACTGTTTCCAGACTGGCTCGATCTGGTGGTGACGCACATAGGGCGGATTGCCCAGGTAGAGGGTTGGACCGTCCACATCGGGCAGCCGAGCATCGCGGTAGTCGCCACAGATGATCTGACTGCGCCGGGCCATCCCTGCGGCGGCCAGATGCGCCCGTGCGAGGATCGCCGCCATCGGGTCAAGCTCGACACCGACCAGTTGCGCCGTGGGGAACTGCCGCCCGGCGGCTACGAGGAACCGCGCCGATCCAGCGCCAGGGTCTACAACACGCCGGGGAGCCGGCTGGCGTGCAGCCCAGCGGAGCATCGCTGAAATGATCGCAGGAGGGGTATAGACGGCTCCCAGCTCACGCCGTTCTGCTGCCGGTCGTAGCCCACATAGCGTCTCGCCGAGGGGATCATTGCCACCCCCAATCGCTAAGGAGACGACCTGGCGCTTGAGGTTGTCGTCCAGGGTCGTGACCGGGAGGCCCCCAACGGTGCGCTCGACCAATGCGCGCTCGGCTTCACTCCAGCCGGCAACGTGCTGGGCGCCAAGAGTTAGCGCCAGCGCCAGCAGCTCGGACTCCGTGCGCGTGACCACAGTACGCTCCTCAATGAGCTATGGGCACCTGTAGCTTGTGACTGCTGAGGGGGTGTGCTACACTGGGGGTGCCATAGCAAAAGGTCCACAAGACCCGCTCTCCACGGTCGCCAACCAGGAGCGGGTTTTGTGTTGCTGAGGGCAGTATAGCACAGGCTTTCGCCGCTTTACAGCGGCCTCGGGCCTGTCGCTCGTCTGCACAGTCGTGTTAGTGGGGGCAAGGGTATCGGCTTCTTTAGCGAAGCAGATACACCCCGCCGGCACAGGCCAAGGGCGGTGTACCTATCGGCAGTAGGCACCAACGTGTCATCAGGCGCACGTAAGGTGTTGTTGCACAAGGTCTTGACGCCACGTAGAACAGAACGGCGCCCCTCGCGCTGTTCTGCCTATCGCCGGTCGGTACAGGCGACGATCAACGCGCTGAGCGCCGTTCTGCGGGCCTGGGAGGGGCGGGAGGGTCAAGGGGGCGGTCAGGCCCGTAGCACGCCTGAGCGGCCCGGAGGCATGACCTCAGCACCCTTCCCGCGTGTGCCGGCTCGTCGGGGCCGGCAGGTCGGGCGGCTCCTCAAGCTGGGCGCGCACATCGGCCAGCCAGCGGCGGGCGCTCTGGCGGCCCTTGCTGGCGTCCCTGCGGGCCAGCTCGACCACGCTCAACAACAGGTGGCCGTAGGGGTCAGAGCGGGCCAGCACGTCGCGCTCGTCGGCTCTCCGGGGCATCGGGGGTTCTCCTGCCGAGTAGGGACGGGGCCAGCCGATAGAGGTCAATAGGGGGAGGCC
>DAOLDO010000771.1:0-3492 GCA_035327325.1 Chloroflexaceae bacterium
GGTCGCCGGGGCGCAGGGCCACCACGTCGCCGGGGCGCACCTCCTCGACCGGCAGCTCGACGAGCGCGTCGCCGCGGCGCACGGCCACGGTGTCGGGGCGCAGCTCGAGCAGGGCCGAGATCGCCTGGCGGGTGCGGTCCATGGCGAAGTTCTGGAGCAGGTTGCTCAGCGAGAAGAGGAAGAGCAGGATGGCGCCTTCGGTCCAGGCGCCCACGTAGGCGGCGCCCAGGGCGGCGAGCACCATGAGCAGATCGACCTCGACGGTGCGCTCGCGCAGGGCGGCAACGATGGCGCGCACGGCGTAGAAGCCGCCCGTGACGTAGGTGGCGCTGTGGACCGCGAGCAGCAGGCCGGGCGCGGCGCCCAGGCGCCCGAGCACGGCGCCGGCCACGATCCCGACCAGGGTCAGGGCTACGAACAGGGGCTCGAGCAGCTCGTCTCTGAGGAGATGGCGCGCCGGGGCGCGGGGGCTTGTCTGGGTCTGGGTGAAGGTTGACATATGCGCCTGCTTTGCTCAATCAGTGCAGCACCTGCTGGTCCTCGGGCGAAAGGCGGGCGAGCAGGTCGGGCCCGAGGCGGGCGAAGATGCGCTGGGCGAACAGCTCCATCCAGATGAACTGGCGGGCGATCAGCACCATGTTGGGGTTGGTGGTCATGGTGGCCGAGGTGACGGTGTGGCCGCTGGCGATCAGGAACTGGGCCTCGTCGGCCACCACGATCAGGCTCTCGGTCATGCGGTGCAGCTCGGTCTCGCGCTTGGGGTGGCGCACCACCTGGCCCAGCTCGAAGGGCGAGTCGCCGGTGAGGATGACGCCCAGGCTGACCCCGCGGGCGTGGGCCTCGGCCAGGCGCCCGCGCAGGGCCTCGACGTCGGCGTCGGCCAGGACGAGCATCAGCTCGCGCTCGGCGCCCTCGATCAGCTCGCCGGCGTAGGCCAGGGCCTCGCGGCGGCCGCTGAAGTTCCACAGGCGGCCCGTCCGCTCCTGCTGGTAGAGGGGCAGCAGCTCGCCGCGCAGGCCGGCGGCCCGCTCGCGGGCCTCGCGCTCGTAGCGGTCGAGCAGCAGGGCCGGCGAGACGGGCGTGTACAGGGTCGCCTTCTCGTCCTCGGACTTCAGGGCCGCGCCGCGGGCCTCGAGCCGGCCCAGGGCCTCGTAGACCATCGAGCGGGGCACGCCCGAGCTCTTGCTGATCTGGTAGCCCGTGGCCGGGTTCTCGCTCAGCAGGGCCAGGTAGACCTTCGCCTCGTACTCGGTGAGCCCCAGGGCGCCTAGCTGGTCGATCAGGTTCATCTGCACGCTTCCTACAGCTTGCCTTCGTAGTAGTTTGTAATCGAACTACTGTTAGTATAGCACGCCGCGTGCCATGGCGCAAGGGTGGCTTTCTTCTCTTGAGCGCCGCGCGGGGGTGCGCTATACTGGCTGCGCGGCCTCGCGAGGGAAGGGCAGGCCGCTGGAGGGAGACACAGATGGACAAGAAGCAGAGCCTCGCGGTGCGGCTGCTCAGCGCGGCCGTCGTGGGCTTTCTCATCCTGGTGCTGGTGGTTACGGCCATCGCCCCGTACTGACGCGGTGCCCGGTGCCGCTTTAGGATGCGGCCCGCCCGGCTCTCGACACCGTCGGCCAGGTCCGAAGACCGTCCCAAGGCTGAAGGCCGGGCCGCGCGCCCGGCCTTCGCGTAGCTCCGCGGCGTGCCCCTGATGCTCGGCCCCGGGTGGTGAAGGGCTTGCGGGCGGGCCACGTCAGGCGGCGGCCTCGCTCTTGCTGCATGGGTCTGTGCGGCGGCCGCGGCGAGGATGAGGCCGTGGCGCCGTCCAGCCCCTGATGCTATAGTGGTGAAAGGGCCCTGTGATGCCTGGCGGGCCTCCACCGCGAGCGGCGAACACGAGATTATATTCACAGCGAGATGCCACGCTATACCATGCTCTACGACGGCGCCTGCCGGATGTGCGCCCGCCAGGCCCGGCTCGTCGAGGCGTACAACGATGGCGGCCTGATCGAGGTGCTCGACATGAACAGCCCCGAGGCGCGGGCGCGCTTCCCCCAGGTCACGCCGGCGATGGCCCGGCGCGAGCTGCACCTCGTCGCCCCCGACGGCGGCCTCTTCCGTGGCGCCGAGGCGGTGCGCGAGACCCTGCTGCGCCTGCCGTCGCTGCGGGGCCTGGGCGAGCTCCTGGGCCTGCCCGGCGCCATGAGCTTCGCGCGCCCGGTCTACGCCTGGGTGGCCCGCAACCGCTACCTCCTCGGCGGACGGGCCGAGCCGTGCGAGGATGGGACCTGCGAGCGCTGACCTATGACCCACCTGATCGCCCTGCTCCTGGCCGCCCTGCTTGGCCCCGCGAGCGCGCCGCCCCCGCCCCTGGTCGCCTCCCTCGGCCCCGCCCAGGGCCCCGTCGTCGCCCTGATGCAGCCGACCCCGCCGCCCGACGGCGAGGCGCCGCCCCGGCGGGTGAGCGCGGCCGTGTGGCTCGCCCTGGTCTGCGTCTTCAACCTCTCGCTGGTGGCCCTGCTGGGCGCCATCGCCCTGCGCCGCCACATTGACCGCATCAGCCCCGACAAGTAGCCGGGCCTCGGCGCCGGGTCTCGTCGTCCCAGACCGATCCTGGGGCTATCAAACCTCGCCCTTGCGGATCTGGGCAAAAACAGTGCATACTAAGAACAAGCCGTAGAGTCAATCGGTGGGCGGAACCTCGCAGCGCAGCCGGGGCCGGCCTACCCCTTCGCGGGAGGAGTAGCCGATGTCTGTCTTGCTGCAACTGCTGGTGGTGGGCGTCTGGGGGCTGACCTTCGTGACCAACACCCGCCGCCTGCTGCGCCTGGCGCGGGTCGAGCAGCTGCGCAACTGGGGCGACGACGCGCCGCGCTTCGGCCTCAACCGGATCTGGTGGTGGCTGGGCCAGGACGAGTTCTGGCACGGCGTGCGTCTCGATAGCGTGAAGGCGCTCGAGCTGACGGCCATGATCTTCCTGCTCGCCTGGGGGATCAGCCAGTAGGCCCGCTGCGCCACAGCGCCGGCGCGATCAGCTGGCCCGCCGTGTTCGTAGGCTGGCTGGTGGACTTCGCCCTGCGGATCGGCATCCAGGTCGGCGCCGCCTGGCTCGGCCTGAGCGTGTTCTTCACCGCGCCCGACCTCGCCCTCCCCGCCCACCTCACCCTGCTGCTGCTGCTGCTCGGAGCGACCACGACCGGCGGCTTCGTGGCCGGCCACCTCTCCGAGGGCCGCCAGATGCTCGCGGGCCTGCTCGTGGGCGCCACGGGCGTGCTCGCCGCCGCCGTCAGCAACCCCGGCCTGGTGCCGGTCCCTCCGCTCCTGGTGCTCGCTCAGGCCCTCAGCCTCGCCACAGGCGCCCTCGGCGGGGGCATCGCGGGCCTGGCCGCGCGCCGCCGGCGGGCGTGAGCCGGCGGTCCGGCCTGGGGAGGTCGCCGCCCGGCATCGCCGTAGACCTCACCCCCGCCTCGCTCCGCACCCGGCGGAGCCGGGAACGCCTTCGGCGTG
>DAOLDO010000772.1:0-3492 GCA_035327325.1 Chloroflexaceae bacterium
GTGTCGCTTTCAAGGCGTGACATGTCGAGGAGGTTGCGCACGGTCCGGTCGAGCTGGTCGGCCTCGCGCTCGATCGTGCGGGCGAGGCTGCGCTGCGTGGCGGGCGGCAGCTGGATCTCGTCCGCCTGCAAGGTTGTGGCGGCGCCCTTGATCGCCGCCAGGGGGGTGCGCAGGTCGTGCGAGACCGAGGCGATCAGGGCCGACTTGAGCTGGTCGGACTGGGCGAGGGCCGCTGTGACGGCGGCCTGCTGCACGAGGCGGGCCCGCGCGATGGCGAGGGCGGCCTGGGCGGCCAGGGTCTCCAGCAGCTGGTAGTCGTGTGGCGAGAGGCCCTGCCCCTCGGCGCCCGTGGTGATGCGCATAGCGCCGAGGGTGGCCGCGCCATCGCGCAGGGGGGCCTCGATCGCGGGGCCGGACGCGGCCCCGTCGCCGATCGCGCAGTGTTCGCGCAGGGTCCCGTCGGGCTCGGCCAGCCAGATCGCGCAGCGCGGCACCTCGAGGAGCCGGCAGGCGGTGCGGGCGATGGTGGGCAGGATGGTCGCCAAGTCAACCTGGGCGCTGATCAGCTGGCTCAGCTCGTAGAGGCTGGCGGTCTCGGCGGCGCGCCGGCGCGCGGCCTCGGCCTCGGTGCGCGCGCGGCTCGCCAGGCCGCTCGTGCTGATCGCGACGGCGAGGAACACCGCCAGGCGCACGAGGTCTTCCCCGCTCTCGAGCTTGAACGAGAAGTAGGCCGGCACGAAGAAGTAGTGGAAGGCGAGGGTGCTCAGCAGCGCCGCGAGCACGCTGGGCCCGAGGCCGGCGGCCATCGCGACGCCGAGCACGGCCAGCTGGTAGAGCAGCGCGGCGTTGGCGCTGGGGAGCGACCGCCCGGTCAGCAGGAGGCCCGCGGTGAGCAGGAGCGGCGCGCCGAGCGCGAGGCTATAGGGTCTGAGGCCGGCCCGCCACGCTGTACGGGACATAGGGCGCCCTGGGCTATCTGAGCAGGTCAACCGAGCCATGGACGCAACCAGACGGACAGCGCAGCGCCCCGTCCCGGGATGCGCCACTATAGTACCGTAAACGGGGCCCGTGCGCCAGCCTGCCGCGCGCAGCCCCTGGCTGGGGCACACAAGACCGCCCCCCCGCTCACGGCGCTGTGAGCGGGGGGGCGGTCGCGCTACGCGGGGAGGGCCGGGGCTCATCCCGCACCGTCCGTCGCTACCTCGGCGTCACCTGGCCGCTGAAGGGCACGATGTAGGTGCCGAAGAAGCGGTCGCTGGTCAGCTCGGCGTAGGTGGTCCACGCCCCGGGGACGAAGCCCTCGGCCTTGAAGCTGACCACCCTGGTCTCGCCCGGGGCGCCGGGGGACGAGCTGATGATCGCGCCGCCGCCGTCGGCGGGCGCGGTGCCGACGCCGTCGAAGTAGAGCATCGCGCCCCGGTTGCCGAAGCGGTTCTCGGCGCCCACGGTGAGGTAGCCGCCGTCGCCGTCCGACACGGGGCCGTAGCCGTAGGTGATCTGGGTGTCGGCGCCGGTGCCGGTGTTGGTGGCGAGGGGCACCCAGATCTGGAACGAGTTGGGCTGGCGGTCGCCCCAGTTCACCACCCGGTCCCACTCGAGCACGATCCAGGTGTTGATGCCGTCGGTCAGGGTCGCGATGCGCATAGCGCCGCCGAAGGCCGGGTTGAGGTCGGTCCAGAACGGCGCGAGCACATTGTTGGGCCGCTGGGCGTTGGGCAGGTTGGTGTTGATGAACTGGATGTCGGCCGCGCCCGTCGTGCCGCCCACCACGGCGTAGCCATTGCTGACCATGCTGATGCGCGTCCAGGTCTCGCCGCCGTAGTTGAAGGCCGGGACGTTGAAGGTCGAGGAGCTCTCGTCGCCGACGCCGCCGATGGGCGCGACGCCGAAGAGGGTGAGGGGCAGGAAGCCGCCGCCCGGCGAGGCGCCCGTGGCGATGTTGATGTTGGGCGGCGCGGCGCCGGCGATCGTGCCGCTGAAGGCGACCCCGTTGCCGCTCGCGGTCCCCCCGCTGACGCTGCCGGGCACGAGCCTGAGCTGGTGGGGCAGCTGGGCGGACAGGGTGACATTGGCGGCGTCGAAGGTGTTGTTGGTGACGCTGATCGCGCAGTCGGTGGTGGTGCGCATGCGCAGGGTGGCCGGGGCGCACGTATTGGTCATGGCGATGTCGGGCGCGCCGCGCACGATCGTGATCGGGAAGCGCACCAGGTGGTTGCGGCTGCCCCTGAACGTGACCACGGCGTGGCGCGCCTCGCCGGGGGGCACGTTGCGGGCGTCAACGGTGATGTCGAAGCTGTGGGTGCCGTTGGCCTCGATCTGGAACTGCTTCGGCACGGTCACGACGAAGTCGCGGGGCTGGCCGGCCTGGAAGGTCACCTGGGTGGTGTAGGTGGTCTTGCGGCCCGACACGTCCCTGGCGGTGCGGCTGACGGTCACGCGGCCGCCCATCCGAGGCACGAACAGGCTGGGGTAGTTGGCCTTCCAGAGCTCGTTCTGCAGGGTCACATAGTCGGCGCCGGTCGCGTCGAAGGTGATGCCGGCGTCCCAGGCCCTGGCCAGGTCAATGCGGCCCGAGCCGGCGTCGAAGGGCGTGAAGGGGGTGGTGCCGTCCTCCTTGAAGACCCCGGCGGCCTTGGCCGTGGTCATCAGGGCCGACTTGATCTGGCCGGGCGTCCAGTCGGGGTTGAGCCACTTGAGCAGCACGGCGGCGCCGGCGTTGTGGGGGCTCGACATCGAGGTGCCGCTGAGGAAGGCGAAGCTGGGCACCGGGTTGCCGTACTCGAGGTCGGTGTAGCCGGCGAGGATGTTGACGCCGGGGGCGGTGATGTCGGGCTTGCTGACGCCCAGGGTCTGGCCGCGGCCGCCGCGCGAGCTGAAGCCGGCGACCACGTCGCCCTGGAAGTTGCCGAGGGTGCCCGGGGTGAAGCTAGCCGTGGCGCCGGGGTTGGCGGCCAGGAAGTTCAGCAGCTGGGCGCCGGCGTCGTTCTGGATGTGGACGCTGGGGATGCTGTGGAAGTCGGCGTCCAGGCTGCTGGCCGACGGGTTGTAGAGGATCATGCCCACGGCGCCGCCGGCGGCCACGTTGGCGCTCTTGGCGGTGCGGGCGTTGACGCCGCGCTCGCAGACCACGATCTTGCCGGCGAAGCTGCCGGCGGCGGCGGGGAGCTGGCAGAGGGGGTCGGCCGTGTTGCGCACCACCTGGGCCGGCGTGCTGACGCCGTTGCCGCTGGAGACGCCGTTGAGGGTCAGGCTGCCACCGCTGCCGCTCACGGTGATCGTGCTCAGGAACGAGCGGTCGCTGGTGCTGGCAGCCACGGTGGCGACCCAGGGGGCGCGGTGGTTGACGGTGTCGGCGCCGGGGCCGCTGTTGCCGGCCGAGGCCGAGACCAGGATGCCCGCGTTGTAGGCGTCGAGGAAGGCCAGGGCGACCACGTCGCTGTAGGGGTTGGTGCCGCCGCTGATCGAGAAGTTGATCACGCTCACGCCGTCACG
>DAOLDO010000773.1:0-1430 GCA_035327325.1 Chloroflexaceae bacterium
GGGCCGGCCGACCAGGCCGCGGCCCGCGCCGCCGTGAGCGCCCACTGGCAGCTGGGCGGCGAGACGCCCCTCGCCCGGGCCAGGGCCCTGCTCCAGCGGGCGGTCCGCCAGTACCTGCGCTGGTACATCAACCCGATCGTCGAGCAGCAGAACGCCGCCAACGCCGCCCTCGCCGACGCCCTGCCCCGCCTGGCCGCCGCCGACGCCGAGCTGCGGGCCCGCCTGGCCGCGCTCAGGGCTCCGCGACGCGTGGAGTAGGGCCGCGGCCCCCTTGTGCTGGAGCTCCCGTGACCACGAAGCGTATCCTGATCTGCACCGCCCAGGTGCCCTTCGTGCGCGGCGGCGCCGAGTACCTGGCCGAGGGCCTGCGCGACGCCCTGCGCGCCCGCGGCCACGCCGCCGAGATCGTGGCCCTCCCCTACCAGTGGCACCCCGTCGAGCGCATCCCCGAGAGCGCCCTCGCCTGGCGTTTGCTCGACCTCACCCAGGTCAACGGGGCGCCGGTGGACATGGTGATCGCCACCAAGTTCCCCTCGTACATGGTGCGCCACCCGCGCAAGGTGCTCTGGCTCGTCCACCAGCACCGGCAGGCGTACGACTGGTACGGCACGCCCCTGAGCGACTTCGCCAATCTCCCCGCCCACAGGGAGGTGCGCGAGGCGATCTTCCGCATGGACCGGCGCGGCCTCGGCGAGTGCCGGCCCCGCTTCACGATCTCGCGCAACGTCAGCGCGCGCCTGCGCCGCTTCAACGGGCTCGACAGCGAGCCCCTCTACCCGCCCAGCCCCTTCGCCGCCCGCCTGCGCGCCGGCCCCTACGGCGACTACATCCTCTCCGCGTCGCGCCTCGACCGCTCCAAGCGCCTCGACCTGCTGCTCGAGGCCGCGGCCCTCGCCGGGCCCGCCGTGCGCCTGCTGCTGGCCGGCGACGGCCCCGACCGCGGGCGCCTCGAGGGCCTGGCCGCGCGGCTCGGCCTCGGCGAGCGGGCCCGCTTCCTCGGCTTCGTCGGCGACGACGAGCTGGTCGGGCTCTACGCGGGCGCCCGGGCCGTCTACTACGCGCCCGTTGACGAGGACTACGGCTTCGCCACCGTCGAGGCGTTCGGCGCGGCCCGCCCCGTGGTGACCACCGACGACGCCGGCGGCGTGCTCGAGTTCGTGCGGGACGGCGAGAGCGGGGTGGTCTGCCCGCCCGATGCGGCGGCGATCGCGCGGGCCCTGGCGAGCCTCGCCGCCGACCCCGCCCTCGCCGAGCGCCTGGGCAGGGCCGGGCGGCCCCAGGTGGCCGCTATTGGCTGGGACCGGGTGGTGGGCGCGCTGGTGGGGGCGTCGTAGCCGCCTGTAGGGGCGACCCCACGTGGACGCCCGACCGCTGAGGGGGCGGCCACGCTGGGCCGGGGGCGGCCACGCTGGGCCGGGGGCGGCCACGCT
>DAOLDO010000773.1:1530-3487 GCA_035327325.1 Chloroflexaceae bacterium
GGCCACGCTGGGCCGGGGGCGGCCACGCTGGGCCGGGGGCGGCCACGCTGGGCCGCCCTTACGCCCGCTGGCCGCAGCACGGGCGCCCCCACATGGTCGCCCGACCCAGGGTGGTCAGGGCTCCTCCCTCACTTCTTGCGCGCCTTCGCCTTCTTGGGGGCCGCGCCGTTGCCGCTGGCCTGCTGCCCGGCCGCGCCGTCGCCGCCGGGCCCGACCTCGGCGCGGTAGGCCGCTAGCTCGGCCATGCGCTCCTCGCCCATCTGGCCCAGCTTCGCCATCCACTCATCCTTGTAGCCCCGCATGGTCTCGGCCACCGCCCTGGCCACGGCGTAGTTGCGGAACCACTTGCGGTCGGCGGGCACGATGTGCCAGGGGGCCACCGCGGTGCTGCACCGCTCGAGGGCCTCCTCGTAGGCGGCCATGTAGCTGTCCCAGTTGGCCCGCTCGCGCCAGTCGCCGGCCGAGAGCTTCCAGGCCTTGGTGACCTCCTGCTCGCGGGCGATCAGGCGCTCGGCCTGCTCCTCCTTGCTGATATGCAGGAAGAACTTGAGGATGATCGTGTTGCTCTGGGCGAGGATGTGCTCGAAGGCGTTGATCTGCTCGTAGCGGGCGCGCCAGACGGGCTCGGGGGCCAGGCCGTGGACGCGCACGACCAGCACGTCCTCGTAGTGCGAGCGGTTGAAGATGCCGATCATGCCCCGCCGCGGCGCCCGGTAGTGGACGCGCCAGAGGAAGTCGTGGGCCAGCTCCTCCTCGGTGGGCACCTTGAACGAGACCACGTAGCTGCCCAGGGGCGAGACCTGGCTGAAGACCTTGCGGACCGTCCCGTCTTTGCCGCTGGTGTCCATACCCTGCATGACCACGAGCAGGCTGTGGGTGCCGGCGCCGAAGAGCAGCTCCTGCAGCTCGTCAATCTCGAGGGTGAGCCGGGCGAACTCGGCCTCGACCCTGGCCCGGTCCATCCCCGCGTCGTGGCGCGGGTCGAGCTTGTCGAGGCTGACCTTGCTGCCGGGGGCGACGGTGAAGAGTAGGGGCGCCATGCATCCCTCCGTTCTAGCTGGGGTGGGGTTGGCGCATTGTAGCACAGGGCCGCGGCGGCGGCCCTATGCTGCGGGCGAGGAGCGGGGCGCCGGCGCGGGGCTACGCCTGGATGCCGATCACCACGTTGCTGACCACGAGGACGGTCAGCACGCCGATCGAGGCGAGGGGGGCCCAGCGACCGAGGCCGCGCAGGGGGTTGCGGGGGCCTACAGCCATGTGGGCCAGGCCGGCGGCGAGGAAGCCGATCAGGGGGTGCAGGATGAAGGGGAAGCCGAGGTAGCGGGCCTGGGTCTCGCCGCTGGTGGTCAGGAGCAGGAAGATCCAGTAGATCAGGCCGAGGGTGACCTGGATGTCCACGAGGATAGGGAAGATCCGCGCCACGGGGCTGCGGGGGGCGTCGGGCTTGTAGGTGACGGTCAGGTAGATCGCGGCGATGACGAGCAGCAGGGGGAGGATACGCTCGCCGAAGATACTGTGGATCTGGAAGATAACGCCCATTGGTCTCCGCTCTCTATGCCGCGCCGGGCGCGGCGCTCATGGTCGGGGCACAGGTCTGGCTGTCGAGATTGTACAACTTTTCACAAGAAACGTCAAATCGTCTCGTTGCGCTTGAGGGCCTCGTAGAGGGCCAGGGTCTCGGGCAGGGGGTCCATTGCCAGCTCGTCGCGCAGGGCCTGGACGCAGCGGGTGTAGCTGCGCAGGGCCTGGGAACGGCTGCCGGCGCGGGCGTGGGCGCGCATCAGGGTCTGGTAGGCCTCCTCGTAGCAGCGGTCGCGGCGCAGCACCTGCTCGCAGAGCTGCACGGCCTGGGCCTGGTCGCCCTCGGCGCTGAGGCGGGCGGCGTAGGCGACGGCGGTGGCGAGGAAGCGGGCCGTGAGGCGCTCGCGCTCCTCGGGGGTCCAGGGGGCATAGAGCG
>DAOLDO010000774.1:0-3476 GCA_035327325.1 Chloroflexaceae bacterium
GCGGTGCTGATCAGGGCCCTCGACCGGCTGCTCGCGTCCGGCAACAGCAGGCCGGCCGGCCAGGCGGCCGCCCCCGATGCCGAGGCCGCCCCGCAGGCCCCGCCGTTGTGGCGCCGGTTCGCCGCGATCCCCATGGCGGTGCCCGTCGCGCTCTACGCCCTGGTCTTCCTCGTCACCACGGTCACCTCGGTGGTGCCCCTGACCAGCTTCTGGGGGTCGTACCAGCGTCTCCAGGGCACCTACACCAACCTCTCGTACATCCTGCTCTTCGTCGCCATCGTGGCAGTGGCGCGGCGGCGGGCCCAGATCGAGCGCATGGTCACGGTGACGCTGGCGACGGGCGTGGCGGTGGCCGGCTACGGGGTGATCCAGCACTTCGGGCTCGACCCGCTGCCCTGGCGCGGCGATGTGATCACCCGGGTGGCCTCGACCATGGGCAACTCGATCTTCGTGGCCGCCTATATGATCATGGTGCTGCCCCTGGCCCTCTACAGGCTGGTTGTGGGGCTGAGCGAGGCCGGCGCGGCGCCCCCGGCCGGCGCGGCGGCCGGCCGCGAGTGGTTGTGGGCCGCCCAGCGGGCCCTGGTCTTCGCCGCGGGGCTGCTGCTGCTCCTGGCCATGCTCAAGTTCGGCGCGGCGATCCGCACGGTGGACTACCGCTACTGGTGGGTGCTGCCGGGCGCCGTGGCCTGCGCCACCGCGATCTGGTGGCTGCTCACCAGCGGGCTCGACCGGGCCGACGGCCGCGTGCCCCTCTGGCCCGGTCTGCTCACCCTGGCCTACCTGCTCGTCTTCGCCATGCAGTTCGCCGCCTCGGCGGGGGCCGGGGTGCAGGAGTTCGCCACCGACGGCACGGCGGCCCGCGCGCAGGACTGGTGGCTCTGGCTGCTCTTCGCCGTGGCCTCCCTTACCGCGGCCTACGGGCTGGCGCTCACGCTGCCGCGCCGCCCCGCCCAGGCGCCCGCCCTTGGCCTGCGCCTTGACGCCGCCGCCGCCGGGCTGGCGGCCGCCCTGCTGCTGGTGGCGACTTTCTTCACGCAGAGCCGCGGGCCCTGGCTTGGCCTCTTCGCCGGGCTGTTCGTCTTCGTCAGCCTGCTGCTCTGGCAGGGCCTGCGCCTGGCCCGCGCCCACGACTACCAGCCCCGGGTGCGGCTGCTGCGCGGCCTGCTGATCGGCTGGGTGGCCCTCAGCCTGGCCGGCGGGGCTTTCCTGGTGGCCTTCAACCTCTCGCGGGCGCCCGTGTTCGAGCAGCTGCGCGAGGTGCCCTATATCGGCCGCATGGGCCGCCTGCTCGAGGTCAACGAGGGCACCGGCCTGGTCCGCCGCCTGATCTGGGCCGGCGACGAGCACGCGGGGGGCGCGATCGGGCTGATCGCCAGCGACCCCCTGCGGGCCCTGATCGGCTGGGGCCCCGAGAGCATGTTCGTGGCCTTCAACCCGTTCTACCCGCCCTCCCTGGCCAACATCGAGGCCCGCGGCGCCTCGCCCGACCGCTCGCACCAGACCCTGCTCGACGAGCTTGTCACCAAGGGCGCGCTGGGCCTCGCCAGCTACCTGTTCGTGCTCGCCAGCTTCGTCGCCCTGAGCTGGCGCCTGATGCGCCGCAGCGAGGGCTGGGCCTGGCAGGTCTTCTTCATCGCCTGCTTTAGCGCCGTGGTCTGCCACTTCGTTGAGGGCCTGACGGGCATCCCGATCGTCTCGACCCTGATGATGTTCTGGGTGCTCATGGCCATGAGCGTGACGGGCGGCGCGGTGGCGGGGCACTACGGGCTGTCCCTGGCGCCCACACCTCGCCCCGAGCCCGCCGAAGCGACGCCCGAGGCCGCGCCCGGCGCTCCGCCGCCGAAGGGCGCCGCGTCGCCCAAGGGGGCCCAGGCCGCGAAGCGTCGGCAGCAGGCCCAGCGCGGCGGGTCGGCCGCCCGCGGCGGCCCGCGCCCGGCGCCCCGCGGCAAGCTCTCGGGCGGCGCCCTGCTGGCCTACGGGCTGGTGGCCGCCGTGGCCCTTGGGGCGGTGCTGGTCTGGAACATCAATCCGATCCGGGCCGACATGCGCTTCCAGCAGGGCCAGAGCCTGGCCGAGCGGGCCGGCTTCGACCCCAACCTGCTGCTCCAGACCCTCGACGACTACCTGTCAACGGTGCGGCTCAACCCCCGCGAGGACTTCTACTACCTGAACCTGGGCCGCGTGCTCATGTCGCTCGCCGAGAGCCAGCGGGCCCAGGGCGGCGATGTGGGCGCGCCCGACCCCGACGCGACGGTCGAGGACCTGCTGCGCCTGCGCGATACGACGGCCATCGCCGGCTTTGTGCAGGCCAGCTCGCCCAGCGCGATCATGAGCTACGCCGAGGCGGTGCTGCTGCGCGCCCGCGAGCTGAACCCGCGCAACAAGGATCACTACGCCAACCTCGGCCGGCTCAACAGCTTCTGGTGGCGCTGGTCGAGCGACCCCGAGCGCCTGCGCACCGCGCTCCAGTGGTACGAGCAGGTGACGCCGATCGCCCCGCAGGACGTGACCCTGCTCAACGAGCGGGCCGGCGTGCTGGTTGACCTGGGCGCCTACACCGAGGCGGCCGGCGACGCGGCCCAGGCCGAGCGCTACTACGCCGAGGCCCGCGAGCTCCTGGCCCACTCGGCCGCGCTGGACCCGAACTACGCCGACACCCAGGTGCGCCTGGGCGACCTGGCCAGGGCCGGGGGCGACCTCGACGGCGCCGCGGGCTTCTACGAGCGGGCGGTCGCCCTGGCGCCCGCGACGGTGACCGGCTCGATCGAGGCCATTGCCGCCGCCCTGGCGCCTCGCCCCGACCTGATCCTGCGCCTGCGCGACGCCTACGCCGAGGCCGCCGCCGCCGACGAGGCGCGCCTCGCCGCCGGCGCCCTGAGCGAGGCCGACCGCGAGGTCGTGCGCGCCCAGGCCGCCCTGCTGCACACGGTGGCCGGGCTGCTCGCGGTGCGCGGCGGCGAGGTGGGCGCCTCGCTCGAGCCCTACAGGCGCGCCGCCGAGCTGCAGCCGGCCAACCCGACCTACAGCCGCAACTATAGCATCGTGCTCAGCGACACCAACAGGCTCGACGAGGCGATCGCCGAGACCGAGCGCGTGCTCGGCGCCCTGCGCGCCCGGCCCGGCACCCAGCAGGCCGTCGCCGAGGCCGAGGGGCTGCTCCAGCTGTTCCAGCAGATCAGGGGGGGCTAGCCGCGTGATCCAGCTCGCCCTGATCGCCCTGGTGGCCCTGACCTTCTCGATCGTGGCTACGCCCCTGGCCCGGCGGGTGGCTCTGCGGGTCGGCGTGGTCTCGATCCCCCGGGCCCGCGACATCCACGTCGCGCCCGTGCCGCTGCTCGGCGGGGCGGCGATCTACCTTGGCTTCGTGGCCGCCCTGCTGCTGCTCGGCGACCGGGCCTACATCCGTGAGCTGGTGGCCATCCTGCTTGGCGCGACCCTGGTCTCGCTCTTCGGGCTCGCCGACGACCGCTGGG
>DAOLDO010000775.1:0-3474 GCA_035327325.1 Chloroflexaceae bacterium
CCCCGCCCGCCGGTGCAGACCGCAGCGGCCGTGATCACCCTCCCCCTGGGCGTCCTCAAGGCGGCGCCCGGCGCCCCCGGCGCCGTCCGCTTCGCGCCCGCCCTGGGTGAACACGCCGACACGATCGGAGCCCTGGCGATGGGCAAGGTGGTCAAGGTGGCCCTGCGCTTCCGCGAGCCCTTCTGGGAGCGCGAGTCACTCCCGCTCGCCGAGGGGCTGACGCCCCACCAGCTCAGCTTCCTGCTCTCCGACGACCCGGTGATGCCAACATGGTGGACGCCCTACCCGGCCCAGGTGCCGCTGCTCGTCGGGTGGGTCGCGGGGCCGCGGGCGACCGGGCTGTCGGCGCGGGCCGACGACGCGATCGTCGCGGAGGCCCTCGCCGCCCTGGCGCGGGTGAGCGGTGTGCCGGCGGCGCGCCTTGGCGCGCTGCTGGAGGGCTGGGCGCTGCACAACTGGCAGGCCGACCCCTTCGCCCGCGGCGCCTACAGCTACCTCCCGGCGGGCGCCCTCGCCGCCCAGGCCCGGCTCGCCCGGCCGATCGACGGAACCCTGGTCTTCGCGGGCGAGGCCCTGGCGACCAACGGGCACGTCGGCACGGTCCACGGCGCCATCGCCAGCGGCCGGCGCGCCGTGCAGGCCCTCTTGGAGCGATGAGGCCACACCGGAAGGAGGGCTGATGGACGCCAGCTTCACCGTCCGTCGAGCGGGTTCCGCCGACATCGCCGCGGTTGTCGCGCTGAGTAATACGCTCTTCCAGGAGGACAGTGGGAAGCGCGACCCCCTGATGAACCACGACTGGGCGAAGCAGCACGGGCAGCGCCTGCGGTTCGCAGCGGCGGTCCGCAGCGAGCGCGTTGCGAACTGGGCCGGGCTGTGGATGCGGATCGACGGGCCGGGCAACCGGACGCTGGGCTTCGACAACATGCAGGGCCGCCCCATCCAGGGTACGCGCGATTGGGAGCGCCACGCCATCGTTCTGGACGTTCCGCCGGAGAGCGAGGTCATCTCGATCGCATTCTGCTGGATGGTTCAGGTCAGGTGTGGCTCGCTGCGGTCACGGTCGAGGTCGTCGGCCCAGACGTCTCGGTCACAGGTTCCCTCGTTCTGCCGGACGGTCCAGTGAGTCTGGTGTTCGCCGAGTAGCAGGGGCGTGACGAGCACGGTGGCAGGGTCCAACAGGTAAATACGCCCATACATCGCCCCTCCGCGGCAACCGCGTCGCGCACCCTCTGGGCGAGACGAACCTCCGGGCGACATCGGTCTTCGCCGCGGTGCGTGTGATCTGGCAGATGGGCCTCTGGTGTGCGAACGCCCATGTTTTCGGCCACGCCCGGCTCCACGACGACTATCTCAACCGCGAGCTCGACCGCGCCCGTGCGTTCCTCGACGCGGCCCGGCGAGCGCTGGCATAGACTTACGAGGGACGCGTAAAGCTGTCTGGAGGGCCGGCGCAGCATCGTTCAGCTGATTCAGGTCGGGCCGCTGGTGCCGGTCAGCAACCACTGGTCGCCCTGGAGCTCCACCACATAGGTTGCCCCGCCGGCACCCATGCTGGCGACGTAGATGCTCCCCGGCACGAGGGCCCGTGCCTCACCCTCAAAGCGTATCGTCCCCAGCTGGATGATCACTCCATCGTCCAGAATCAACCATGTGCTCGGGTCGAGGGCCACGTCATCGAAGGAGTCGACCCAGATGACCGCGGCCGGCAGGTCGGCCAGGCGTGCGGCGATCCCGGCTTGAGTCTCAGCCGGCAGAGGCCCAGACGTGGCAGGGCCAGTTGTCGGGTCGCCGGCGGCGTCATTAGTTTCGCGGACGAGGTACAGGGTCCGCTTCGGCAGCTGACCGCCGAAGGTGTCGTCGGGCCCGGCGAGCCGACGCACAACCAGGGCGTAGATCTCCGCCGCTGTCTCCTCCTCCGGCGCCGCAGCGGAGGATTGGCCCTCGGGCGGGATTATCGGCTCGGCAACAGCTACAACTGCTGTCGAGTTCGGCAAGACGTCCACTCCAGCCCGCGCGCCGCACCCGCTCAAGACAAGGGCGGCCACAATTGAGAGGATGAGCCGCAGGCCGTCAGCCACTGCACCGTCCATAAAGTATCTCCTGCCGGAGCGTGATTCCACTGAAGCCAACGTAAGAATAACGCGGGGGAGACGAATACGGCAATGAGTGGCGACTAACTTCACTCTCTTGACATTGCCCTAAGGGTAAGCTGTATGCTTCCCGCCAAGGAGGTGGAGATGAGCCAGACGAGAGTAACCATCGGTGTCGCGGCACAGCTTCTTGGGGTCAGCACGAAGACGCTGCGTCACTACCAGCGGCTGGGGCTCCTGAGCGATGCCCAGCGGGCGAGCAACAGCTACCGCCTGTTCGGCGCTCAAGACCTGCTCCGGGTCCAGCAGATCCGGCGCTTGCAGAGTCTTGGCCTCTCCCTGGCCCAGATTCAGGCGCTGCTCGGGGCGCCAGGCGACGAGCCCTCCCTACGTTCGGCCCTGAGCCAGCTCCTCGCCGAGGTCGAGGCGCAGCTCGCCCAGCTGGAGGCCCGCCGCACCCTGCTTGTCGAGCTGCTAGCCGCCGATGTGCGCCGCGCGCTTGAGAACCAGCCTCTGACGCCGTCGTCCACCGCCCGCCTGCTCACCGAAGCGGTGGGCGAGCTCGCCAACGAGGCGAGCCCGTGGATACGCCACGCCGACGCCCACCTCCTCGGCCAGTTCGACACCGTCCTTGGCAATGACCCGGCCTACCGCGCACAGATGCAGGAGCTGGCCCGCCTCGCCGCGGCGCACCCGGCGGCGTACCAGGAGCTGCTCGACCTCGGCCGGAGGCTGGAGGCGTTGAGCGACGTCGACCCCTGTGCGCCGGCGGTCGCCGAGCTCGCAGCCGCCTATCGCCGCGCCGCCGTCGAGAATGTCGTCATGTGTGCCGTGGCCGCCCTCCCCGCGCCCGAGGGCCCCACGGCAGAGCTGCTCGGCGATCTGCTTGGGCTCACCGCGCCGGCGGTGCTCTCGCCCGCGCAGCTGCGCGTCTTCGAGCTGGCCGGGGCGCTGCCGAACAGCGCGCCTCCAGCGCCGTAATTCGAACAGGAGCGACGTATGCGCCTCACCTACCGCCGGCGCACCGGCGGCTACACCCTTGTGCTCGGCCTCCTGGGTCTCGCCCTGGTCGAGCTCGCCCTGATCGGCGGATTGATCATCGCCTTCGCCCCGCCCCCGCTGCGCTGGGCGCTCCTGGCCGCTCTTGCCTGCGTTGCACTCTGGGGAGGAGCGAGCGCCCTCAGCCCCTTGTGGACCGCCCACACCCTCGACGCGCACGCGCTGCGCCTGCGCTTTGGGCTCGCGGTACGTGCCGATATCCCACGGGCGATGATCGTTGCTGCCACCCGCACCCCAACTTCGACCGGCGTAGTGGCGGGGGCGAGCTACACGGCAGAACGCCGCGAGCTGCGGCTGGCCCTTAGCACCCACGGGCTCGTTG
>DAOLDO010000776.1:0-3465 GCA_035327325.1 Chloroflexaceae bacterium
CCGACCTCTTCCTGGTCCACGATCGGCCGATCGCCGCGCCCTGCTGCTTCTCGGTGGCGATCGTCGCCGGCGGCGCCCCGCTCTGGATCCGCCGCTCGCGCGGCTGCGCCCCCCGGCCCGCCCCCGCCGCCCGGGGTCGTGGCCGTGCGCGCCCGCACGCCCTTCGACCGCGCCGGCGGCAACCTCGCCAAGCTCTACTTCGAGCAGGTGGCCGTGCCGCGCGCGGCCCGCCGCCTCGCCGCGGGGCCGGACGGCGCCGTGCTGCTCGTGCCCTACTTCGCGCCGCCCCTGCGCGCGCCCGTCCCCGTGGTGGCCACCGTGGGCGACATCATCCCGCTGCTGCTGCCCGAGTATCGCGGCGGACTCAGGGTGCGCGCCTACATGGCCCTCGTGCAGCGGGCCGTCCGCCGCAGCGCCAGGGTCCTCACCTTCTCGGCCCGCAGCCGCGACGACATCGTCGCCCACCTGGGCCTGCCGCCCGAGCGGGTGACGCCCGTGCCCCTCGCCGCGGGCGACCAGTACGGCCCAGGCGACGCCGCCGCCGCCCGCGCCGAGGTGGCCCGGCGCTACGGGCTCGAGGCGCCCTTCATCTACTACGTCGGCGGCCTCGACGCCCGCAAGAACGTCGGCACCCTGGTGCGCGCCTTCGCCCTGCTGCGCGCGCGCGGCCTCCCCGTCACCCTGGCCATCGCCGGGCGGGCCCTCGGCCGCGACCGGCGCCTCTTCCCCGACCTCGACGCCCTGGTTGCCGACCTGGAGCTGGGCCCGGCCGTGCGCCGCCTGGACGTGCCCCTGGAGGACGGGCCGCTGCTCTACAGGGCCTGCACTGTCTTCGCCTTTCCCTCGCGCTACGAGGGCTTCGGCCTGCCGCCACTGGAGGCCATGGCCTGCGGCGCCCCCGTCGTGGTCAGCGACGCCAGCAGCCTGCCCGAGGTGACCGGCCCGGCCGCCCTGCGCGTGCCCCCCGACGACGTGGTCGGCTGGGCCGCGGCCCTCGGCAGGCTCCTCGGCGACGAGGGCCTGCGCGCCTCTCTTGCCGCCCAGGGGCTCGCCCAGGCCGCCCGCTTCAGCTACAGGCGCGTGGCCCAGGAGACCCTGGCGGTGCTGGAGCAGGCGTCGGCTGCCGCGCGAGCGTGACCTGGTTGGGCTCGCTAATCCCCGCTGGCCGGCGCGCCGACGCCCACCGTCGACTCGACCCCCTTCAGCGTGGCGGTGATCAGGTCGCGGTTGAGGCGGGCGATCGTATCCATGCTGATCTCTTTGGGGCAGACCGCCGCGCACTCGCCGATGTTGGTGCAGTTGCCGAAGCCCTCGGCGTCCTGCACGGCGACCATGTTGACCACGCGCTGGTGGCGCTCGGTCTGGCCCTGGGGCAGGAAGCCCAGGTGGGCCACCTTGGCCGCGGTGAAGAGCATGGACGAGCCGTTGGGGCAGGCGGCCACGCAGGCCCCGCAGCCGATGCAGGCGGCCGCGTCCATGGACTTCTCGGCGTCGGGCTTGGCCACGGGGAGGGCGTTGCCGTCGGGGGCCGAGCCGGTCGAGGCGCTGATGAAGCCGCCGGCCTGGATGATCCGGTCCAGGCTGCTGCGGTCGGTCACCAGGTCCTTGATGATCGGGAAGGGCAGGGCCCGCCACGGCTCGATCGTGATCGTGTCGCCATCGTTGAAGCTGCGCATGTGCAGCTGGCAGGTGGTGATCGCCTGTTTCGGGCCGTGGGCCACGCCATTGATCATCAGCGAGCACATCCCGCAGATGCCCTCGCGGCAGTCGTGGTCGAAGGCGATCGGGTCCTCGCCCTTGAGGATCAGGTCCTGGTTGACCACGTCGAGCATCTCGAGGAACGACATGTCGGGGCTGACGTGGTCGGACTGGTAAGTCTTGAAGGCGCCGGGCGTGCGGGCGTTCTTCTGGCGCCAGACCTTGATGGTGATTTTCATAGCGGTTTTACTCTCCGCCTGCAGCTGTGCGAAGCACAGCTGTAAGCGGAATAATTACTTGTAGCTGCGCTGGGACGGCTTGACGTACTCGAAGGCCAGGGGCTCCTTGTGGAGCTCGGGCCTGGCGAGGTCGCCGGTGTACTCCCAGGCGGAGACGTAGCTGAAGTTCTCGTCGTCGCGCAGGGCCTCGCCGTCCTCGGTCTGGCTTTCCTCGCGGAAGTGGCCGCCGCAGCTCTCGGTGCGCTGCAGCGCGTCCAGGCACATCAGCTCGCCGAGCTCGAGGAAGTCGGCCAGGCGGCCGGCCTTCTCAAGCTCCTGGTTGAGCTCGCCGCCCTCGCCGGGCACCTTGACGTTCTGCCAGAACTCCTCGCGCAGCTCGGGGATGCGGGCCAGGGCCCGGCGCAGCCCGGCGTCGTTGCGGGCCATGCCGCACTCGTCCCACATGATCTTGCCCAGCTCGCGGTGGAACGAGTCGACGGTGCGCTTGCCGTTGATGCCGAGCAGCCGCTGGGTGCGGGCGCCCACCTCGGCCTCGGCCTCGCTGAAGGCGGCGTGGCCGGTGTCAACGCCGCCCGGCTTGATCTGGGCCAGGAAGTTGGCGATCGTGTAGGGGAGCACGAAGTAGCCGTCGGCCAGGCCCTGCATCAGGGCCGAGGCGCCCAGGCGGTTCGCGCCGTGATCTGAGAAGTTCGCCTCGCCGGCCACGAACAGGCCGGGGATGGTGCTCATCAGGTTGTAGTCCACCCAGAGGCCGCCCATGGTGTAGTGGATGGCCGGGTAGATGCGCATCGGCGTCTCGTAGGGGTTCTCGCCGGTGATCTGGGCGTACATATCGAAGAGGTTGCCGTAGCGCTCGGCGATGCGCTGCTTGCCCAGGCGCCTGATCGCGTCCGAGAAGTCGAGGTAGACGCCGAGGCCGCCGGGGCCGACGCCGCGGCCATCGTCGCAGACCTGCTTGGAGTTGCGCGAGGCCACGTCGCGGGGCACCAGGTTGCCGAAGGCCGGGTAGCGCTCCTCCAGGTAGTAGTCGCGCTCGGCCTCGGGGATCTGGCGCGGGTCGCGGGTGTCGCCCTGCTGCTTCGGCACCCAGATGCGCCCGTCGTTGCGCAGCGACTCGCTCATCAGGGTCAGCTTGCTCTGGTGCTCGCCGGTGACGGGGATGCAGGTCGGGTGGATCTGGGTGAAGCAGGGGTTGCCGAAGAAGGCGCCCTTGCGGTGGGCCCGCCAGATCGCCGTGGTGTTGCAGCCCTTGGCGTTGGTGCTCAGGTAGAAGACGTTGCCGTAGCCGCCCGTGGCCAGGACCACGGCGTCGGCCACGTGGCGCTCGATCTTGCCCGTGACCATGTCGCGGGTGATGATGCCGCGGGCCCGCCCGTCCACCACCACCAGGTCGAGCATCTCGGTGCGCGGGAACATCTTCACCGAGCCGGCGGCGATCTGGCGGCTGAGGGCCTGGTAGGCGCCGAGCAGCAGCTGCTGGCCCGTCTGGCCGCGGGCGTAGAAGGTGCGGCTCACCTGGGCGCCGCCG
>DAOLDO010000777.1:0-3464 GCA_035327325.1 Chloroflexaceae bacterium
GCCGGCCCAGTTCGGCCCGTTCAGGGTCGGCCCCCGCGGCGGCGAGGGCCAGGTCGATCTGGGCCACGGCGTCGGCCCAGCGCTCGGCGGCGAAGTAGGCCCGCGCGGCCGTCGCCGGCGCGAGGCCGCCCCCGCCCGCGGCGAGCAGCTGGTCGGCAGCCGGGGCGGCCTGGGCGGCGCCCGGGGCGGCCTCGGCCAGCTCGAGGCGCCAGGCGCGGGCCTGCTCGCCCTGGCCCTGGGCGTCGGCGAGCGCGGCGGCCGCGGCGAGCACGCGGGCCCTGTAGGCCGGCGCGTCGGCCAGCTCGAGCAGCTCGGGGTAGAGGGCCAGGGCCTCGCCAGGGCGGCCGGCGGCCTGGAGCAGGGCGATGGCCTTCTCGAAGCTGCCGGCCCGCTCGCCGCGCACGACCGGGCTGCGCGCGGCGGCGAGGTAGCTCGCGGCGGCGGCCTCGGGCTGGCCGAGGGTCTGCTCCTGGGCGGCCTGGCGGGCTGCGGCGTAGGGGGCGATCGGCGTGCCGAGCTCGCGGTAGGCGGCGTAGCTGGCGGCGGCGCCGGCGTGGTCGCCCGCCGACTCCTGGGCGCGGGCCAGCCAGAAGAGGACCGGCGGGCGCAGCGGGTCGTCGGGGGCGGCCCCGTCGAGGAAGGCCCGCAGCAGCTCGGCCGCCGAGGTCCAGCGGCCGCGAGCGGCGTAGCGCTCGGCCAGGTAGTAGCGGGCCTGGGCGGCCTCGGCCGAGTTCGGGTGGGCCTGGAGCAGGGCGCTGAGATCGGCCGCCGCCGCCTCGTCGTCGGCCGCGGCCCGGGCCGCCAGGGCCCGCTGGAGCAGGGCGGGGGCGGGGATCGGGGCCTCGGTCGGGGCCACCTGGGCTGGGGGCGCGGCGGGCTGGTCGGGGGGCCTGGCTTCGGGGAGCGGCGCGCTGACGACCTCGCAGGCGGCCAGGGCGATGGCGAGGGCCGCCATCGCCAGGGTGCTGATGGCTCGGCTCATGGGAACATCTTACCACGGCCCCTCCGCCGCCCGCGGCGCTCGGTGGCGTTTTCGCAACCTGACAATTCCTTTACACCGCGGGGAAGCCGCGGGTGCTAGAATCGGTCGGGCGCGCGAAGGGGCGCGCCGTCGTCCCAGTCGTACGTCCGACTAGCCAGGAGACCACAGATGGTTCGGCTCACACGAGTGGCGGGGGCCCTGTTCGTCGCGCTGATGGTCGCCCTCGCCGCGCTGCCCGCCCCGACCGCGGCCCAGCCGGCCCGCCTCTGCTTCGCCGAGGTGCCCGACTGCATCGAGGGGCGCTTCGCCGAGTACTGGCAGCAGAACGGCGGCCTGCCCGTGTTCGGCTTTCCGATCGGCCCGGCCAGCATGGAGCGCGTGGGCGAGGGCGAGTTCCTCGTCCAGCCCTTCGAGCGCAACCGCTTCGAGCTGCACCCCGAGAACGCCCGCCCCTACGACGTGCTCCTGGGCCGACTGGGCGTTGACCGCCTGGCCCAGCTCGGTCGCCCGTGGGAGGGCCTGCCCAAGGCGCCCGCGGCCAGCCAGCCGGGCTGCCAGTATTTCGGCGAGACCCAGCACCTGGTCTGTGGCGCGATCCTCGGCTACTGGAGCAGCAACGGCCTGAACCTCGACGGACGGCGCGGCTTCACCGCCGCCGAGAGCCTGGCCCTCTTCGGCCTGCCGATCAGCGAGGCCGCGGTCGAGAACGGCAGCGACGGCCGGCCCTACCTGACCCAGTGGTTCGAGCGGGCCCGCTTCGAGGTCCACCCCGAGCTCGGGCCCGACGTGGTGCTGCTCGGCCTGCTGGGCCGCGAGGTCGGCGGCTCCGCCCCCGCCCCGCAGCCCGCCCCGCAGCCCGTCCCGCAGCCCGCGGCGCCGGAGTCGGTCAACGCCCGGGTGAGCCCGAGCAGCGGCCCGGCCGGCAGCACCTTCGTCGCCCAGGGCCTGGGCTTCCGGCCCGGCAAGGCGGTGGGCGTCTACGTCACCAGGCCCGACCAGAGCGTAGACGGCGCGCCCTTCCAGGTCGGCGTCGGCGGCGACGGCGCCACCGAGGAGGTGGAGTTCACCACCGGCGTCGAGTCGCAGCGCGGGGTCTGGGTGATGACCTTCGAGGGCGTGAGCAGCGGGCGCAAGGGCTTCGCCTACTTCCTCGTCACCGCGCCCGCCGAGCAGCCGGGCGACACCAGCGTGCCGCCGGCGCAGAACGGCGAGGTGAGCCCGACCGCCGGCCCCGGCGGCACGGTCTTCATGATGTACGGCTGGGGCTTCCGGCCCGGCGAGCGCGTGGGCGTGTACATCACCGGGCCCGACCAGAGCGTGGTGGGGGCGCCCTTCCAGGTGAGCGCCGACGGCGAGGGCGTGAGCGAGCTGGTGACCTTCACGAGCACGCCTGACACGCCCCCGGGCGTCTACGCCGTTACCTTCGAGGGTGTGAGCAGCGGCGCCAAGGCGATCGTCTACTTCCGCGTCTGGTAGGCCGGGGGCCGGCGGCGGGGGGAGCGCCAGGGCGCTCCCCTTCACTTATCGAGGCGGTCCTCGCGCCAGCGGAAGACGAACTGCTTGTCGCCGGCGCGGTCGCGGCGGAAGCGCCAGAGGCGGGTGGGGCGGCCGCGGCCCTCGCGGGTGAGGGGGGTCTCCTCGAGCAGGTCCGACTCCTTGATCTTGCGGTAGAAGTTGCCCTTGTCGAGCGCCTCGCCGAGGATCTGCTCGTAGATATGCTTGAGCTCGAGGATGGAGAAGACCTCGGGGAGAAGCTGGAAGGCGAGGGTGGTGTACTCGAGCTTGGAGCGCAGGCGACCGATGGCGTAGGCCAGGATCTGGTCGTGGTCGAAGGCGAGGCGCTCGGGGACCGCGCGCACTGGGAACCAGCGCACGTCGGTGCTCTCGTCGCTGACGCGGATCTTCTGGATGTCGGCGCGGACCAGGGCGATGTAGGCGACGCTGATCACGCGGGTGCGCGGGTCGCGCCCGACATCGCCGAAGGTGAAGAGCTGCTCGAGGTAGACGTCGCGCACGCCGGTCTCCTCGGCCAGCTCGCGGCGGGCCGCGTCCTCGAGGGACTCGTCCATATTGATGAAGCCGCCGGGGATGGCCCAGAAGCCGTCGAAGGGCCAGCGGCGGCGCTGCACGAGCAGGACGTGGAGCTCCTGGCTGATCAGGGTGAAGATGACGACGTCCACGGTCACCGAGGGGCGCTCGTAGCGCGCGGCGTCGTAGGTCTCGGGGCCCTCCTCCATGGGCTGCTCCTTATATAGTGTACCAGATACACTATTGTAGAGCCCGCGAGGGCGGGTGTCAAGCGGGGCGCCGCCGTGCGGCGAAGTGCAGGGACGTCCCTGCCATCCTGTTCTCTGCGGGGGGCCACGCTGGCCCCCCGCGCCCCCCGCGCGAGGGCTTCGCCCTTCGAACCCTTAAGGCGATGGCCCGGCCGTGCCGCCGGCCCTGCTGCCATGCCCCGTGGGCGCTGCCGTTCAGGTCGCCC
>DAOLDO010000778.1:0-3450 GCA_035327325.1 Chloroflexaceae bacterium
CGCCGCGGCGGTGGCCGCCCGGGCCGGCGAGCTGGGCCCCGGCCTGCGCGAGTGGGAGCTGCCGGCCCGGATGCAGGGGGCCGGGGCCGCGGAGGGGGGACAGATCGACCTGTGCTTCCTGGCGGCCACGCCGATGGACGACCCCTCGGTCTGCGTGCCCGCCCAGAACCTCTCCGACCGGGCGATCCAACGCGGCGACGTGCTGATCACCGAGATTGGCGTGGCGAAGGACGGCTACGCCGGTCAGATCCACCGGCCCTTCGCCGTCGGCGCGCCGCCCACGCCCGCCTACGGGCGGCTCTACGACGTCGCCCTCGAGGCGTACCACGCCGTGTGCGGCGCGATCAGGCCGGGCGCCACCAGCGAGGACGTGCTCGAGGCGGCCGAGCTGATCAACGCCCGCGGCTACAGCATCTGCGACGACCTGGTCCACGGCTTCGGCGGGGGCTACCTGCCGCCCGTGCTGCGCACGCGCCAGACCGAGGCGGCCCCCGCGCCGCCCTTCAGCTTCGCCGAGGGCATGTGCATCGTCGTCCAGCCCAACGTGATCAGCCACGACGCGCGCATGGGCGTGCAGGTCGGCCAGCTGCACGTGGTGACGGCGGGCGGCCTCGAGCCGCTGCACCGCTACCCGCTGGAGTTCGCCGTGGTCGGATAGGAGAGGCCGAGGCCCGCCGGAACAGACCGCTACCAGGTAGCCCTTCGTGACGAGGAGAAAGCATGACCGCCATGCAGCTAGAAGTAAGCGACCCGACGCGCGCGACGAAGCACGCCGTCGAGGCGCGCAACCTCACCGTCGAGTATGTGCAGCTGCGCCAGAAGCGCCGGCTGGTGGCGATGTGGGACGTCTCGCTCAACATCGTCGAGGGCGAGTTCCTCGTCATCGTCGGGCCCAGCGGCTGCGGCAAGACCAGCTTCATGAACGTGGTGGCCGGCCTGGTCAAGGCCAGCTCGGGCGAGATCAGCGTCTACGGGGAGCCGGTGACCAGGCCGGGGCCGGACCGGGCCATGGTCTTCCAGGAGTACGCCCTGATGCCGTGGCGCACCGTCTGGGACAACGTCAAGTTCGGCCTGGAGATGCAGGGCAAGGGCGGCGACACGGGCGCGAAGGAGACCATCCAGCACTTTATCAAGCTCGTGGGCCTCGAGGGCTTCGAGCGGGCCTACCCCCACGAGCTGTCGGGCGGCATGCGCCAGCGCGTCGGTTTCGCGCGGGCCCTGGCGGTCGAGCCGCGCATCCTGCTGATGGACGAGCCCTTCGCCGCCATTGACGCGATGACCCGCGAGCTGATGCAGGAGGAGATGGAGAAGATCCTGGCCGAGACGCGCCAGACCGTGATCTTCATCACCCACAGCATTGACGAGGCCCTGCTGCTCGGCGACCGGGTCGTGGTGATGACCTCGGCCCCCGGCCAGATCAAGGAGATCATCGAGGTGGGCCTGCCGCGGCCGCGCTGGAAGCACGACGTCAAGAGCATGCCCCGCTACGTCGAGCTGCGCGAGCACATCTGGCACCTCCTGCGCGGCGAGGCGCAGCAGGTGCTCAAGACCGAGTAGGAGGTGCCATGAGCTCGATCCCCAACACGGGCCTCCGCCAGGTGCAGCGCGTCCAGCCCCTGCCCCAGGACAAGGCCCTGCAGTCGCTGTGGGCCTGGGTCAAGCAGCCGATCCTGATCGTCGCCGGGCTGCTGGTCTTTCTGGCCTTCTGGGAGTGGCAGCAGACGGCGGTGCAGCGCATCCCGGCCCTGTTCATCCCGCCCCCCTCGGCGATCTTCGTCTCGCTGGTCGAGAACACCCTCAACGGCAGGATCCCCTCGGCCCTGGCCTGGAGCATGCGCAACCTGGCGATCGGCTTCGTGCTCGCGGCGCTGCTCGCCATCCCGACGGCCTTCGTCATGGGCAGCGTGCCCCTGGTACGGCGCATCCTCGAGCCGTACATGTGGCTGCTCTACTCGACGCCGCGCATCGCCTTCCTGCCGATCATCATCGTAGCCCTGGGCTTCGGCCCCGAGTCGAAGGTGCTGGTGCTCTTCCTCAGCTGCCTCTTCCCGCTGCTGATCAATACCCTGGCCGGCGTCGAGACGGTGGACGCCGCGCTGATCAAGGCGGGCCGGGTCTTCGGGGCGACGCGGCTGCAGCTCTACACCAAGATCATCTTCCCCTTCGTCCTGCCCTTTATCATGTCCGGCCTGCGCATCAGCATCGCCCGCGGGCTGGTGGTGGTCTACGTGAGCGAGATCTACGGCAGCATCAACGGCATCGGCAAGCTGATCATTGACGCGACGGCCCTCTACAACACGCCCCTGGCCTTCGCCTGCCTGATGGTCCTGCTGATCATCTCGCTCGTCCTCGTCTTCGGGCTCTCGGCCCTCGAGCGCCGCGTGATGCCCTGGATGCAGGAGGTGAAGATATGATTGACGCCGACGCCGGCTCGATCAAGCGGGCCCCGCGCAGCGTACCCCTGCCCGAGCCGAGCCCGCTCAGGATGCTGCTGCTGCGGACGGGCGACATGCTCTTCCAGATCGTCAATCTGGGCATCTTCTTCGCCCTGTGGGAGTGGATGCAGACGAGCGCGTGGACGCCGATCAAGCCCGAGTGGATCCCGCCGCCCAGCGCGATCGTGGGCGCGATCGCCAAGAGTCTGGCCAACGGCGAGCTGGTGCGCCATGCCAGCTACAGCATCAACAACTACGCGATCGGGCTGGGCGTCGCGATCGCGATCGGCATCCCGGTGGGGCTGATCATCGGCTCGACGCCGCTGCTGCGCGGCATCGGCGGGGCCTACGTCTGGGCCCTCTACACCATGCCGATCATCGCCGTGCAGCCCATCCTGATCATCATCCTGGGCTTCGGGGCCGCCACGCAGATCTTCCTGATCACCCTGATGTCCACCTTCCCGGTGATCATCAACACCATGGACGGCATGGCCACCCTCGACCAGTCGCTGCTGCGGGCGGGCAAGGTCTTCGGGGCCAGCCGGGCCAAGATGTTCACCCGCATCGTCGTGCCCTCGATCGCGCCGTGGATCCTGACCGGCATGCGCCTGGCGGCGGTGCGCGGCCTCCTGGCGATGCTGATCGCCGAGCTGTTCGGCAGCCTGCAGGGCCTCGGCTTCATGATCATCAGGGCCTCCGAGGTCCAGGACACCCCCACGGCGTACGCGGCCATCGCGGTGATCGTGGCGCTGTCCATGGGCGTGGTCTATCTGTTCAACGCGCTCGAGGCCTGGCTGACGCCCTGGCGCCAGAAGCTGCGGCTGTGAGCGACCGGCTCGCTGAAAGGGGGTGGTGACGCGGCGCTCTGGTGGTGCGGCGACGGCTTCGCGACGGCAGGCGACAGTGTGGACCTTGATCAGCCTGAGGAGACACGAACGTGACTACAAAGAGGTATCTCACGCGACGCGGCTTTATGCGGAGCGCGGGCGGGTCGGCGGCGGCGGCAATGTTCCTG
>DAOLDO010000779.1:0-3448 GCA_035327325.1 Chloroflexaceae bacterium
AGCTCACAGAGCGAGCACAGCGAGCGACTCACACCTCCCCAATGGCACCGCCGATGGCAAGCGACCTATTAGTGCACGCCCAGGCGACCTGTTCGGGCATGGGCGAAGCGTCTCCGGCTTTAGGACGCCATACCCTATGCCCGATACCCGAGACCCTGCGCTGAACGCGCACTAGGGCCGCCGTCAGCAGCCAGCAACGCCGAGGGGCGGGGAGTCGATCCCCGCCCCTCGCCTTTTGTGTGCGCCGCGCCTAAAGGTGGGGCGCGTTCACCTTTTTGATCGCCTCGACGAAGGGCGGGTCGGGCTTGCGGCGCGGGTTGAACTTGAACCAGCCCAGCTCGGCCCGCACGGCCTGCTCCTTCAGCTCGGTGGCGCCCCAGATGAACGAGGCGCCAGTGATGCCGAGCAGGGCGGAGTAGCCGGCGTCGCCGACGAAGAGCGAGCCGACCACGAGCAGGACGCCGAGCAGCATGGGGTAGGGCCACCACAGGTAGCCCAGGTAGTACTCCATGCGGATCACCCAGTAGAAGCCGAAGCCGATGATGCCGAAGCTGAACAGGCCGAGGGCGAGACCACCCCAGTTCATAGTGTCCTCCAGGAGGGCTCAGTCGGTGCTGACCGGGGCGCGCTGGTGCTCGCCGGCGCGGGCGGGGCGGGCCGGGCCGCGGGTGGGGCGGGCCGGGCGGCCCGTCGGCTCGCGGTCGAGCAGGTCCTCGGTGGTGGCGTGGCCCCCCGCGGCCAGGTACGCGGCGTGGCGCGGGTTGTTGGGGTTGGCCGGCGCGTGGCCTTTGATCACCCGCCGCTGCTGCCGGAACAGCTCGTAGGCGTCCCAGAGCAGCGTGATGCCGATGATGCTGCACACGCCCGCGACCGTCAGGCTCGGCGCGAACAGGCTGTAGAGATTGAGCCCCAGCCCCGCCGCCGCCAGGGCGAAGGCCGCCGGCTCGACCCGCACCAGCTTGCGCTCGAGCAGACGGACGCCCACATGCCCCCACCAGATGCCGAGAAAGGTGGCCAGGGCCATCCAGAAGCCGGCCAGCTGAAACATCTGCCTGGTCCCTCTAGCTGAGCAGGTGTGATAATCCTGAGCGAATCTACACAAAAATGAACATCGCTCCTATTCTACGTGGATGATGTACCCATGTCAACCGGCAGTTTACGCATCGCTCCTTGACGAGGGCGGCGCCCGTCTCTATACTCCTTGCATCTGCAACTGTTGCGTTAGCGAGGGTCGCCTTTATGCCTGACCTGAAGCCCTCGATCGCCCACCAGCAGCACCGGCTGATCCACGACATCTACGTGCTCCTCGACGACGGCGACCGGCACGTGCTGGAAACGCTGAGCCTGTCGCCCCTCGAGTTCGCGGTGCTCCAGCGGCTTTCCAGCGACCAGGGGCGCCGGCTGACCGACATCGGGGCCGAGCTGCTGTGTGTGAAGAGCACGATCACGCGCGTGGTTGACCGCCTCGAGGCCGATGGGCTCGCCCTGCGCACCCCCGACCCCGACGACCGCCGCGCGCAGTGCCTGCTGCTCACGATGCGCGGCGCCGCGGTGCGCGAGCGGGCCGCGGCCCTCCACGACTCCTCGGTCGAGCGCCGGATGGCGCTGCTCACGGCCGACGAGCAGCGGGACCTCTGCGCGCTCCTCGAGAAGCTGCGCGATGGCCTGCGCCAGGGGCTGGTCGAGGGGGACTAAACGCCGAGCGGCCACCCCCTCGGGAGGTGGCCGCTCGGCCGCGCGGCTGGCGCCCCTACTCTCCGCCGATGCGGTCGAGGGCGGCGTTCCACGCCTTCATACGCTCTGGGTCGCCGCCTACGTCGGGGTGGTGCAGGCGGGCCATGGCTTTCCTGATGGCGTTGACCTCGTCCTCGCTGATCTGGCCCGCCAGGGCGGTGATGTCAATCACCGGGCGGCCGCCTTCAGTCTCGGGGCTGAGGCCCTGCTCGAGGCGCTGGGCCCGCGTGCGCCACAGGTCGCGCTCGTGGGCCAGGCTCGTGTTCTCGCGCATCGTCTCGGTGAGCGTAGCGACCATCTTGGCGTGGGCCCGCCTGGCCTCGTTGGCCGCGGTCAGGGCCTTCTCGAGCTGCCGCCGCAGCCCCCGGCCCTGGGCCTGGGCCTCGGCCAGCTCGCGCCGGATCAGCTCGTACTCGCGCTGCGTGAAGCCTTCTGTGGTGGGAGGCAGGTCTTCCGGCTGTAACACGCTCAACCTCCTGGCCAGAGCCCGGCCCCGGCCCGGGGCTCCCCGGCACCCCGTGTATTCGTCGCGATTGCAGGCACAAACTACAGTATAGCGGTTCGAAGCCCGCCGCGCTAGGGGCCATGGCCCTACGAAAAATCGGCCCGCGGCATGTGGAAACGGCTGCCTCTCGGCAGCCGTTGGGGGTGTTAGGGGAGCGACAGTGGGGAGTTTTGTGGATTCTGCCAGGGCACGTCTGTCGCTTCATTGCCCTGGTCTGTGATGAGTATAACAAAGTGGCGGGCGCGCCGCCTCATACTTTAGTCCGATTGCGCCTTCAACCTTTGGCACGTCCAGCAACCCGCCGGGCGCCGCGGCCCTGTCACCGCGGGCGCCGGTATGGTACAATGCAGCCCGTGAGCGCAATTTTCCGCTCTGATGTTCGCCTGCTGCGAGCTTATGCTGCTTGAGCTTCAGATCCGCGACTTCGCGATTATTGACCGTCTGCACCTGCGCCTCGGCGAGGGCTTCAACGTGCTGACGGGTGAGACGGGCGCCGGCAAGTCAATTATCATTGACGCCCTCGGCACCCTCCGCGGCGAGAAGGTAGACATCAGCTTCGTGCGCGCCGGCAGCCCCCGCGCCCGCGTCGAGGGCGTGTTCAGCCTCGACGACTGCCCCCAGGTCGTCCCCCTGCTGCGCGAGTACGACCTGCTCGAGGACGACGAGGCCCAGGTGATCCTGACCCGCGAGGTCAGCGCCGAGTCGGGCCGCAGCGTCGCCCGCGTCAACGGTCGCGCCGTCAACACGGGCGTCCTGCGCGAGATCGGCGGCCGCCTGGTTGACATCCACGGCCAGCACGAGGGCCTGTCGCTGTTCAATACGCGCACCCACCTCGAGATGCTCGACCGCTTCGGCGAGCTGCTCCCCCTGCGCGAGCGCGTCGGCGCCCTGGTGGCCCGCCTCCGCCAGATCCGCGAGGAGCTGGCCGACCTGCGCCGCAGCGAGGCCCGCCGCCAGGGCCGGATCGAGGAGCTGCGCTTCCTGCTCGAGGACGTGGCCGCCGCGAAGCTCAGGCCCGGCGAGGAGGAGGATCTGGCCCGCGAGCGCCAGGTGGTCCAGCACGCCGCCCGCATCACCAGCCTCGCCGCCGACGCCTACGCCGACCTCTATGGCGGCCGCGAGACGGGGCGCGCCCCCGGCCGTCCGGTGCTCGAGCTGATGGCGACCATCGCCGGCAACCTCGAGGAGCTGGCCCTTCTCGACCCCGCC
>DAOLDO010000780.1:0-3448 GCA_035327325.1 Chloroflexaceae bacterium
GCTCGCAGGGGGCCGCCGCCGGCCCCCTGCACCCCCGCGCGAGGGCTTCGCCCTTCGAACCCTAAAAGCGATGGCTCTGCCGTGCCCCCGCCCGTGCGGTCATGCCCCGTGGGCGCTGCCGTTCAGGTACCCCTGGCGCGCGTGGGCGCCCCGGCCGGCCCCCCCTCCCGGCGGGCCGCTTTCCCGCGCCGCCCGCCCATCAGGGGTGTGTCCGGCAACGACGTCAGAAGGCGCCGGCGCGCGCGCCGATCCTTGAGGACTGAGGCATGGCAGGGTGGGCGCGCGGGCTGGCAGAGTCCTCAACTTGGGGGTCCAGGGGCGGAGCCCCGGCGGCGGGGGGCGCGGGGGGCCTGGCGGCAGGCCCCCCGCAGAAATGGGGTTACCAGGGGCCTGCCCCTGCCGCCTCACGCGAGCGGGACGATCGTCGCCCGCGCCGCGCCCCCCTCCACCTCGAGCACCGCCACCGAGAGCCCGCCGCCGAAGCGCGGGTAGCCGGCCGCGCCGGGGTTGAGGAAGAGCACGCCGCCCTCGCGCTCGAGCAGCGCCACGTGGGTGTGGCCGAAGATGTAGACGTCGGGCCGCGCCGCGGGGTCGTCCGGCAGGGCGGCCGCCAGCTCGGCGGGCCTGCCGCCGATGTGGGTCATAAAGATGCGCGCGCCCTCGCGCTCCAGCCACCGCGTCGCGGGGTGGGCGCGGCCCAGGGCCGTGCCCGCGTCCGTGTTGCCGCGCACGGCCAGCACCGGGGCGACCCGGGCCAGCGCGTCGAGCACCGCCTCCTTGCCGATGTCGCCCGCGTGGAGGATCAACTCGACGCCGGTCAGGGCCTCAAGGGCCCCGGCGGCCAGGTGGCCGTGGGTGTCCGCGATCACGCCGATGCGCATGGCGCCTCCGTCAACTATGGGCCAGTTCTATTCTACAATATGCGGGCGAGCAGCCGACCCAGGAGATCAGCCGTGGAGCACCGTGTCGCCTACAAGGTCTACTACGAGGACACCGACAGCCTGGGCGTGGTCTACTACGCCAACTACCTGAAGTACCTCGAGCGCGGGCGCAGCGAGTTCGTGGGCGCCCAGGGCCGCCCCATCCAGGACTGGAACCGCGACGGGTACTACTTTGTGGTCTACGCCCTGAACATGAAGTTCAAGAAGTCGGCCGGCCTCGGCGACATCGTCGAGGTCGTCTCCGCCTTCAGCCTGAGCTCGCCCTACCGCGGGCGCTTCGCCCAGCGCATCGAGTGCCGCGGCGAGACCCTGGTCACCGCAGACGTGGACATCGTCTGCGTTGACGGGCGCCAGCAGCTGCGCGAGTTCCCCCCGCTGCTCCCGGCCGCGGGCCAGTAGGCGCTCACCGGAGGTTGCCCGCTATGTCGCTCCTGCCCCTGACCGAGCGCCAGGCCGCGATCGTGGCCCTGGCCGACGCCCTGGCCGCGCGCAACGCCGAACGGGCCGCCGCCCACGATCGCGACGGCTCGTTCCCCCACGCCAGCTACGCCGATATGCACGCCGCCGGCTACCTGCGCCTGGCCATCCCCGCGGTCTACGGCGGCGCGGGCGCCGGGGTGCTCGACATGACCCTGGCCCAGGAGCGCCTGGCCCGCGGCGACGGGGCGACCGCCCTGGCGGCGGGCATGCTCGTCCAGCTGGTCGGCAAGGTCGCCGAGGAGGGCGCCTGGCCCGAGCCGGTGCTCGCCGCCGTCTGCCGCGAGCTGGCCGCCGAGGGCGGGCTGATCAACTCGGTGGTCACCGAGCCCGAGCTGGGCAGCGTCTCGCGGGGCGGCGTGCCGCGCACCACGGCCGCCCCCGCCCCGGGCGGCTGGCGGGTCAGCGGCCACAAGATCTTCGCCACGGGCGGCCCCGCCCTGCGCTTCCTGGTCGTCGGCGTGGTGGTGCCCCCGCCCATTGGCGGGCCCGAAGGCGCCACGGCCAGCGCCATCGTGCGGGCCGACGCGCCCGGCGTGCGCCACGCCGCCACCTGGGGCGACAGCCTGAGCATGCGCACCGCGGGCAACGACGACTTCACCTTCGACGAGGTCTTCGTGCCCGAGGGCTGGCTGGTGGGCCTGCGCCCCCTCGGCGCGCCCGCGCCCCCAGGCAAGGCGCCCGGCCTCAGTGGGTGGAGCCTGCCGGTCGCCGCGGTCTACCTGGGCATCGGGCAGGCCGCCTGCGACGCCGCCTGCGCCTACGCGTCCAGCAGGCGCCCGCCCTCGCTGCCCGGCCCCATCGCCGACCTGCCCCACATCCAGCAGTGGATCGGCCGCATGCAGGTCGGCCTCGACGCCGCCAGGGCGGTGATGCACGAGACGGCGCGGGCCTGGGACGAGCGCCCCGAGCTGCGCCCCGCCCTCGGCCCGCGCGTGGCCGGCGCCAAGTACCTCGCCACCAGCGCCGCCTGCGAGGCCACCGAGCTGGCCCTGCGCGTCGCCGGCGGCTTCAGCCTCACCAGGGCCCTGCCCCTCGAGCGCTACTTCCGCGACGCCCGCGCCGGCCTGTTCAACCCGCCCCAGGACGATCTGGCCCTGGCCCAGGTTGGCCGGGCCGCCCTCGCCCGCCGCGCCGAGGGGGGCGGGGGGTGAAACCGCCCCTGGCACGGGCCTTGCAAAGAGTCGCGCTTGAACCTCGGCTCAACCAATCGTAGCGTGCCCTTCGGGGGCACAGGGCGGCCCCGGAGCCGCCGGCGGGGTGCCCATGCGAGCTGGACACGACAGTGACTGACGCGCTCAACGGCGGCGGCGAGCTGGGCGCCCGCATGCGCGCCCTCGACTGGGCGCGCACGCCCGTCGGCCCGCCCGGCGGGTGGCCCCAGAGCCTGCGCTCGGCCGTGGGCATCTGCCTCAACTCGCGCTTCCCGATCGCGATCTACTGGGGCCCCGAGCTCGCCCTGCTCTACAACGACGCCTGGAGCCCCATCCCCGGCGAGAAGCACCCCTGGGCCCTCGGTCGGCCCGGCCACGCGGTCTGGCCCGAGATCTGGCCCGAGATCGGCCCCCTCTTCGAGGCCGTGCAGCGCACCGGCGAGGGCGTCTGGCAGCAGGACCAGCTACTGCCGATGCACCGCCACGGCTACACCGAGGAGTGCTACTTCAACTTCACCTTCAGCCCGATCCGCGGCGAGGACGGCGCCATCGCCGGGATCTTCAACGCGGTGGTCGAGACCACCTTCCGCGTGATCGAGGAGCGCCGCGCCCAGCTCCTGCGCGACCTGAGCGAGCGCACCGGCGCCGCCCGCTCGGCCGCCGAGGCCTGCGCCCTGGCCGCCGAGGTGCTCGCCGCCAGCCCCGCCGATGTGCCCTTTTGCCTGTTCTACCTGCGCCAGGCCGACGACCAGGCCCTGTGGCTCCCCCCCCCCCGCGGGACCGCGCCCCCCCCCCCAAAGCTCCCCCCCGCCCCCCACCCCGCCCCCCCCCCCGCCCCCCCGCCCGCGGAGGAGGCGCCTCCCCCCTCCGCGGGGG
>DAOLDO010000781.1:0-3447 GCA_035327325.1 Chloroflexaceae bacterium
GTCAGACGCAGGCCGAGGGCGAGCACGTTGGCGTCGTTCCAGCGGCGGGCGCCCGCGGCGGTCTGGGCGTCGTGGCAGAGGGCGGCGCGCGCGCCGGGCACCTTGTTGGCGGCGATGCTCACGCCGGTGCCGGTGTAGCAGCAGACGATGCCCTGCTCGGCCTCGCCGGCGGCCACGGCGGCGCCGACGGCGCGCCCCACCTCGGGCCAGGCGTCGCCGCGGCCCGCCAGGGGGCCGATCAGGATCAGCTCGTGGCCCCGGCGCTCCAGCTCGGCCACCAGGGCGTCGGTCACATGGTTCCGCTCGTCGCTCCCGACGGCGAGTCGCATGGGTGCTCCTTTCGCTCGCCCCCATTGTACCCCGCCCGGACCCGTCATGCCTCCTGCTCGGGCCTCGCCTTCTTCGGCAGGCGCGCCCTCGGGCCGCACGCCGAGGGCGAGGTCCTGTGCCGCCCGCCCCACGTCCTCGGTCGCGCCTTCACCGTGAGCACGTCGTCCACGCCCAGGGCGGTGTCGGGGCTGGCCGGCTCGGCGGGCGTCATGCCGGTCAGGGTGAGGGCGAGGAGGGCGAGCAGGGCGACGACGTCGAGCCGCAGGCGGTCGCTGAGGAAGAGCGCGACGGTCGCGGCGAGGCCCCCGAAGACGATCAGCCCTTCCTGGGTCACTCCGCGGCCTCAGACGCGCCGCGGCGACCGGGCCGGCGCGCCCGGGTGAGGGCGCGGCCGATGAGCCCGGTCGCCGCGGCGCGTTCGCGAGCGCTCGCTCTACATCTGCGCGTCGCCGGCGCTACTGTCCAGCACGAAGGTGACCTGCATGTTCACCTTGAAGCCGGTGATCTTGCCGTCCTGGATCATCACATTCTGCTCTTTGATCCAGGCGCTCTCGACGTTGCGCAGCGTCTGGTTGGCGCGCTCGATGCCCTGCCTGATGGCGTCCTCGAAGCTCTGGCTGGAGATCGAGCTGATCTCGATCACACGGGCGACGGACATAGCCCTGCTCCTTTCTGGTCTGGGCCCGGGCGGGGCGTGCCCCGCATGGTCGCCCCACCGGCGCGGCAAGAAGCGTTCCAGTGGAGCGCCGCGGGCGCGGGCTACCCGGCGGCCCGCAGGGCCCGCCAGACCACCTCCTCGCGCAGGGGGGTCTCGGCCACGCGCACGCCGGCGGCGGCGCGCACCGCGTTGGCCAGGGCGGCGGGGCCTGCGGTGATCGGGGGCTCGCCCACGCCGCGGGCCCCGAAAGGCCCGTGGGGCGAGGGGTGCTCGACGAAGACCGCCTCGATCGGCGGCAGCTCGGTCGCCCGGGGCAGGGTGTAGTCCATCAGGCTGGCGGTGAGCAGCTCGCCGTTGGCATCGTAGCGCAGGGCCTCGTAGAGCCCGAAGCCGATGCCCTGGGCCGAGCCGCCGTGGATCTGGCCCGCCAGCAGGAGCGGGTTGATCGCGAAGCCGACGTCCTGGATGGCCACATAGCGCAGCGGGGTGACCCTGCCCGTCTCGGCGTCCACGTGGACCTTGGCGAGGTGGACGACGAAGCCGGGCGCGTTGGTGGGCGGCGCGGCGCGGCCCTCGCCGACGACGGGGCCGGGGCCGCCCTTCTTGCCCTCGGCCCGCTCGGCGAGGGCCGCGATGGTGATGCTCTGGCTCGGCACGCCGCGCACGAAGACCTGCCCGTCGCGCAGCTCGAGGTCCTCGGCGCTGGCCTCGAAGTGCTGGGAGGCCAGCTCGAGCAGCTGGCGGCGCACGGCGCGGGCGGCCTCGGCCACGGCATTGCCGACGGCGTAGGTGATCTGGCTGCCGCCGCTCGGGCCGGCGAAGGGGCCGCTGCGCGTGTCGCCGGCCACAATCTCGACCTGATCGGGGCTCACGCCGAGGATCTCGGCGGCGATCAGGGCGAAGCCGGTGTTGGTGCCCGAGATGTCAACCGAGCCCACGTGGACCCTGATCGTGCCGTCGGTGTCGGCCCGGCAGATGGCGCCGGCGGTGGTGTTGCCGCAGGGCCAGCCGCCGACGGCCAGGCCCACGCCCTCGCCGGGGCCGCACTCGCGCTGCCGGTTCTGCCAGAGGGGGTGGCGCAGGGCCGCCGCGAGGCAGTCGCGCAGGCCGATATCGCCCCAGGGCTCGCCCTCGCCGGTCAGGTCCTCGGGGCCGGCGGCGTTCATCAGGCGCAGCTCGAGGGGGTCCATGCCCAGGGCGTGGGCCAGCTCGTCCACGCTCGACTCGATGGCAAAGGTGGCCTGGGGGGCGCCGGGGGCGCGGTAGGCCCCGCATTGGGGCTTGTTAGTCAGGACCTCGCGCAGCTCCATGCGCAGGTTGGGGAAGCGGTAGTAGCCGCCGAGCAGGAAGGCCACGATGCCGCCCAGGGTGAAGGGGTAGACCCCGTTGTCCAGCGTGACCACGGCGTCGAGGGCGGTGATCGTGCCGTCGCGGCGCGCGCCGAGGCGCACCACGAACTCACTCGCCGGCGTGGGCGTGGTGGTGAGGAAGTCCTCGGTGCGGGTGAGGGTGAGGCGCACGGGGCGGCGGGCGGCCACGGACGCCGCGGCGGCCAGGGGCTCGATGATGCCGTACTTGGCGCCGAAGCCGCCGCCAACGGTCATCGGGTGCACCGTCACCTTCGCCCGGGAGAGGCCGAGGAGGCGGGCGACCTCGTCGCGCACGCCGAACTGGCCCTGGGTGCTGGTGTAGATCTCCAGCGTGCCGCGCAGGGGGTCGTAGTCGGCCACGGCGGCGTGGGGCTCGAGGTAGGCCTGGTGGACAATCGGGGTGGTGTAGGCGCGCTCGACCACCACGTCGGCGGCGGCCAGGGCGGCCTCGACGTCGCCGCGCTCGTAGCGCCTGCGCTCGTGCAGGTTCGAGGGGGGGCCGGCGTCGCGATCCTGCTCATCCTCGGCCCCGCCGACGGCGGCGTGGGCGGCGGTCAGGTCGGCGGCGTCGTCCGAGGGGGCGCCCTGGGGCCAGATCACGGGGGCGCCGGGGGCCAGGGCGGTGTCGGCGTCGGCGACCACCGGCAGGGGGTCGTAGTCTACCAGGACGGCGGCGGCGCCGTCGGCGGCGGCGGCCTCGCTCTCGGCGAGCACCAGGGCCACGGGCTCGCCGCGGTAGCGCACCTCGCCAGAGGCGAGGGTGGTGGTCTGGCGCGAGGTGGCGACCCGGCCGCGGGTGGGCAGGTCGTCGGCGGTGAGCACGGCCACGACGCCGGGCAGGGCCAGGGCGTCCTGGGCGGCGATGCTCAGGATCGCCGCGTGAGCGTAGGGGCTCAGCACGGGCCGGGCGTAGAGCATCCCGGGCAGGGCCAGGTCGCCGCTGTAGCGGGCCTTGCCCGTCACCTTCTCGAGGCCGTCGCTCAGCCGGCGCGGCTTGCCCAGGTGCTGGAAGTCGGCGGGTCTTGCGCTCATGCTCTCCTCTTCAGTCGTCGCGGGGGCGCACACACTCTACCACACCCCGCGGCCCCC
>DAOLDO010000782.1:0-3447 GCA_035327325.1 Chloroflexaceae bacterium
GACAGCGGCACCAGGTAGGCCTGCTCCTCCTCCGGCTGATCGGGCACGGCTGCACCAGATGCTGGCGCGTCTTCCACAACGACGTGGGCGATCGTCCCGCTGATCCCGAAGGCGCTCACACCTGCAATGCGCCGCCCATCTACCGGCAGCCAGGGCGTGGGCTCCGTCGGCATCGCCGCTGGTATCTGAGCGAGATCGATGTCTGGATTGATCTCCCTGAGATGCAGGTGCGCCGGGATCTCCTGATGCTGCAGCGACAGAATGACTTTGATCAAGCCCGCCATGCCGGCCGCCGACTCAAGATGGCCGATATTGGTCTTCACCGAGCCAATCAGCAGCGGTTTATCGGCTGGGCGACCCTCGCTCATCACGGCACCGAGGGCCCGTACTTCGATGGGGTCGCCGAGGGCCGTTCCTGTGCCGTGGGCTTCCACATAGCTGACCTCTGCTGGTCGGACATTCGCGTCGGTCAGTGCCGCGCGAATGAGCGCTTGCTGAGCCGGCCCGTTCGGGACGGTCAGGCCACTGCTGCGCCCATCCTGCTGAACCGCGGTTCCGCGAATCACAGCCAGGATAGGATCGGCGTGGGCTAGAGCATCGGAGAGACGTTTGAGCACCACAACCCCGCAACCCTCGCCACGCACATAGCCGTCGGCGGCGGCATCGAAGGTCTTGCAGCGGCCATCAGGTGCCATCGCTCTCGACTTGGATAATGCGATATGGCCGTCTGGTGACAAGATAAGATTTACACCTGCAGCAAGGGCCATCGAGCACTCGCGACCGCGCAGGCTCTGGCAGGCAAGGCTAACAGCCACAAGGGAGGAGGCGCAGGCCGCATCTACAGCCATGCTCGGCCCGCGCAGGCCCAGGAGATACGAGAGCCGGCCAGCTGCCGCATTGAGGCAGTTCCCCGTTGCAGTGTACGCATCAAGGTGTGTCAGGTCGCTGCGCGTGATGAGTTGCGCGTAGTCGGTGGTACTGATCCCGACGAAGACGCCGGTCTGGCTGCCGACAAGTGCATCCGGAACCTGTCCGGCCTGCTCCAGCGCCTCCCAGGCGACCTCCAGCAAAACGCGCTGCTGCGGGTCCATGCTGACGGCCTCGCGTGGCGAGATGCCGAAGAATTGGGCGTCGAAGCGATCGACTTGCTCGAGGAAGCCGCCAAAGCGCGAGGTCATCTTGCCGGGCGCGTCGGGGTTCGGGTCATAGTAGCTGTCGACATCCCAGCGATCAGGGGGGATCTCAGAGATGGCATCCACGCGGTCGTGCAGGAGCCGCCAGAACGTATCGGGATGATCGGCACCGCCCGGGAAACGACACGCCAGGCCAATTACGGCGACTGGCTCGCTTCTGGCCTGCTCAATGACCTCAAGCTGGGCGCGCATATCGCGCACCGCGAAGAGGGCGCGCTGGAGCGGAGAGAGCTGTTCGCTGCCGTTGGTGTCACCACTCATCCTGTCCCTCCTCGCCTCAATAGTTCAGGCGCTCGAGTTCGGCGAGCAGGCGTGCTTCGACGTCCTGATCGGAGAGCGTCTTGATTTCAGAAAGCAGCTCTCGCCGCTGGCTCTGCTGCTCAGTCACGAGGGGCGTCTGTGCAGAGGGCAGCTCCAGACGCAGCAAGTCGTTCAGCAGAAAGGCCGCGAGCGTTGCGATCGTCGGGAAATCGAAGGCTGTCGTGCGTGGAAGCGAGATGCCAAGCTGCGTCTCGAGGCGCCGCTTCAAATCGACGGCCATCAGCGAGTCCATACCCAGCTCAAAGAACCCCTGCTCGGGCTCGATCCCTGCCGTTAGCTCGAGCCCGAGCACACGGGCCACCTCGCGCTGAAGATACGCCTCCAGTATCTGCCGTCGCATAGCTGCGGGAGCCTCTTCAAGCTCCCGCACTAGCTCGGGTTTCCCGGCGGTCTCAACAGGTAGTTCCGGCAGCCGACCCGCGACCGCTTCTACGAGGGGGCGCCGCGCGCGCGACTCGTACACCGGAAGGAAGGTCCGCCAATCGATCTGCGCGACCAGCACCTGAGACACGGTGCTACCAAGCAGGTGTTCAAGGACTTCAAGGGCAGCTTCGGGCTTGAGTGCTGCCATCCCTACTCGCGCCATGGCTGCCTGATCGTCGAGTGACGCCAGCCCGCCCCCAGACCACGGCCCCCAATTGATGCTCAGGCCGGGCAGTCCGAGCGCGCGCCGGTGGTGCGCCAAGGCGTCGAGAAAGAGGTTGGCACAGGCGTAGTGGGCAAGGGATTGTGAGCCAAGCACCGACGCAACCGAGGAGAAGGTGACGAAAAAGTCGAGCTCCAGCTCCTCGGTCAACTCATGCAGCACTTGTGCACCCAGTACTTTGGGCCGTAGCGTGGCCTCAAGGATCTCCAGATCGATCTCGTGCAACGGCCGCTGTGATGCCACTCCGGCAGCATGGATGACCCCCCGTAGGACGGGGTGCGAGCGCCGAAGCTCCGCGAATACTGCCGCCATATGCCCCTGATCGCTCACATCAGCCCGCAGCACATGGATGTTCGCTCCAAGGGTTTCGAGAGCCTGCAGTTCCCTGATCTGAGGGCTGTATATGCCGTCGTCTGCACTGGTTGGCCAAGCTGAGCGCGACGGAAAAGCGCGCCGGTTAAGCAGGACAAGATGGCGTGCGCCCCGCTCGACCATGTACCGTGCGACCTTCAACCCCAGAGCACCCAGACCGCCAGTGATGAGGTAGGTAGCGTCAGAGCGCCAGGCGTACGTCTGTCTTTCAAACCGGGGCAGCGGTGTGAGCCGGGCTACGTAGCGCTGCGTGCCGCGCAACGCGATCTGGTCCTCTCCGTCAGGCGCCCGAACTTCGCTCAAGAGCTGTACTCCCTCATTGCGGGAGGGGCAAGGGCCAAGATCAACGAGGCCGCCCCAGAGCTCAGGATGCTCGAGGGCCAGCACCCGGCCGAGGCCCCACAGCGGCGCCTGTTTCACTGCAAGGGTGCCGTGTTCCGCGCCCGCCGGCTGGACGCCTCGTGTGACAAGCCAGAGCCGGGGCTGGTACGAGCAGATGCCTGCCCCGAGAGCCTGCATGAGCAACAGCGCACTGCTGCATCCCTGCGCTGCCTCCTGCTTGAAGCGATCGAGGCCCCATAGGTAGAGCACGTAGTGGCAGGGTGGTGCGCCATCTGCGCAAAGCTCTTCCAGGAGCCGCCGGTAGTCTTCGCCTCGAAGTGGGCGGATCGTACAGGCTCCCTCGCCAGGCAAAAACGTTTCCCCTGGGAAGACCAACGTGCATGTCCCGCCGTGCGCCCTGATCTGCTCTGCCAGTTGAGTCCCCAGGTTGCCGCCATCGGCGAAGATGAGCCAGTGTTTAGGGGCAGTCCCAAGGTGGGGTTGTGAAGGTTGCTCCTGCCGCCTGTGTGGCTTCAGCTGCCACGCAAGCTCGTGCAGCCATTCCACGAGACGCGGACTCTCCGCACCCGCCGG
>DAOLDO010000783.1:0-3446 GCA_035327325.1 Chloroflexaceae bacterium
GCCATGTGTGAGCGTGAATCAGCCACGTCTGTCTCCTGTTCCTACCCGGTCGTCGGGGGCTTGCGAGTAGTTAACAGCGTCTTAACAGTCAGCGTGCACATCGCACAGAGCGGGCGAGGGCCGGCAAAATACATCGGAAGCGCCCGACTCGGACCGGCGTCGCCGCCGCGCGGCCGGTCGCGCCCGGCCGAGCGTTACAGTTTCGTCACCGGCGGTGATCGGCTGCTACGTCAGGGGGGCGCGCCGGCGGGCTATAATCCGATCGGTAGGGGAGTAGCCACCCACCTTGGGCTGCCCAGTCGTCACCACGGAGCCCCGCTCCCGGCTGGCAGCAGGTGTAGCAACACTGCTGGCGAGACCACCACGACACATGTTGCCGTGGGGCGCTCACTCCCCTCCTCACCCTCGACCCTCCCCACGGCCTGCTTCGACGAGGAGGTAGGCGCGATGGAGACCCCCGCCCGCTGGCACACCATGCCCGCCGAGGCCGCCTTCGGCCGCCTGGGCTCCACCCCGGCCGGCCTGGCCGAGGACGAGCGCGTCCGCCGCCAGGCCGAGCACGGCCCGAACGAGCTGCGGGCCGCCGCGCGCGCCTCGGCGTGGGCCATGCTGGCCGAGCAGCTGCGCAACGTGCTCGTGCTCATCCTGCTCGCGGCGACGGCCCTCTCGGCCGCCCTCGGCCACGGGGTCGAGGCCGTGGTGATCGCGGTGATCGTGCTGTTCGCGGTGCTGCTCGGCTTCGCGCAGGAGTACCGCGCCGAGCGGGCCCTGGAGGCCCTGCGCGAGCTGGCCGCGCCGAGCGCCACCGTGCTGCGCGCCGGCGACGAGGTCGAGATCGCGGCCCGCGAGCTGGTGCCGGGCGATGTGATCGTGCTGCGCGCCGGCGCCCGGGTGCCCGCCGACGCCCGCGTGGTCGAGGCGGTCAACCTGCAGCTCGACGAGGCCGCCCTGACCGGCGAGTCGCTGCCGGTGGCCAAGCAGACCGCGCCCCTCGGCGATGAGCGGCTCGGCGTCGGCGACCGCACCAACATGGTCTACGCAGGCACCGCCGTGACCTACGGGCGCGGCGCGGCCCTGGTGGTGGCGACCGCCATGGAGACCGAGTTCGGCCGGATCACCGGGATGCTGCATGCCGTCGAGGCGGGCCGCACCCCGCTGCAGGTGAACCTCGACCGGGTGGGCGCGGCCCTGGCCCGGGCGGCCCTCGTGGTCGTCGCCCTGGTGGTAGCCGTCGGCCTGCTGCGCGGCCAGCCCTTCCTCGAGATGCTGCTCTTCGGCATCGCCCTGGCCGTGGCCGTGGTGCCCGAGGCCCTGCCGGCGGTGGTCACGATCTCGCTGGCCATCGGCGTGCAGCGCATGGCCCGCCGCAACGCCCTGGTGCGCCGCCTGCCCACGGTCGAGACCCTGGGCAGCACCACGGTGATCTGCTCGGACAAGACCGGCACCCTGACGAAGGACGAGATGACGGCGCGCCGGATCTTCGTCGCGGGCGAGCGGGTCGAGGTGACCAACACGGGGTACGAGCCGGCGGGCGCCTTCTTGCGCGACGGCGCGCCGGTCGCGCCCGCGGGGCCCCTGGCCGAGCTGCTGCGCGCGGCGGCCCTCTGCTCGGACGCGCGCCTGGTCGAGCGCGAGGGCCGCTGGCGGATCAGGGGCGACCCCACCGAGGGCGCCCTGGTGGTGGTGGCGGCCAAGGCCGGGCTGGACAAGGCCGCCCTCGACGCGCAGGCGCCGCGCCTCGACGAGACGCCCTTCACCGCCGAGACCAGGCGCATGACCACGCTGCACGCCACGCCGGAGGGCCCGGTGGCCTACGCCAAGGGCGCGCCCGAGGTCATCCTGGCCGCGTGCGCGGCGCAGCTGGCCGCCGAGGGCGAGCGGCCGCTCGACGCCGCCGGGCGCGAGGCGATCCTGGCCGCCGCCCAGGGCATGGCCGGCGAGGCCCTGCGGGTACTGGCCGTGGCCCGCCGGCGCGCCGCCGCCATCGCCGACGCCGAGGGCGGGCTGACCTTCCTGGGGCTGCTCGGCATGAGCGACCCGCCCCGCCCAGAGGCGCGCGCGGCGATCGCGACCTGCGCCGAGGCGGGGATCAAGCCGGTGCTGATCACCGGCGACCACCCGCTCACCGCCGAGGCCGTGGCCCGCGAGCTCGGCCTGCTGGGGGAGGGCCGCGCGGTGACCGGCGCCGAGCTGGAGACCATGGGCGAGGCCGAGCTGGAGCGCCAGGTCGAGGGAATTGACGTTTACGCCCGCGTCTCGCCGGCCCACAAGCTGCGCGTCGTCACCGCGCTGCAGCGGCGGGGCCACGTGGTGGCGATGACCGGGGACGGGGTGAACGACGCGCCGGCGCTCAAGAAGGCCGACATCGGCGTGGCCATGGGCCTCACGGGGACGGACGTGAGCCGGGAGGCCGCGGCGATGACCCTGACCGACGACAACTTCGCCTCGATCGTCGCCGCCGTCGAGGAGGGGCGCGGCATCTTCGGCAACATCAAGAAATACCTGATGTACCTGCTCTCCTCTAACATCGGCGAGATCGGGCTGATGGCCGGAGCCGTGCTGATCGGGCTGCCGCTGCCGCTGACCGCCGTGCAGATACTTTACGTCAACCTGGCGACGGACGGCCTGCCCTCGCTGGCCCTCGCGGTTGACCCGCCCGAGCCGGACCTGCTGCGGCGCCGACCGCGCGACCCGCGGCGCGGCATCTTCACGCGTCCGGTGGTGGCGCTGATGCTCGTCGGCGGGGTCTGGTCAACCATGGTCAACCTGGGGCTGTTCGCCTGGGCCCTCGGCTCGGGACGCCCGCTGGCCGAGGCGATGACCATGACCTTCGTCGCGCTGGTGCTGATCCAGTTCTTCAAGTCCTACAACTACCGCTCCGACCGACACTCGGTGCTGCGGCGGCCCTTCGCCAACCGCTGGCTCAACCTGGCCATCCTGTGGGAGCTGGCGCTGCTGGCCGCGATCGTCTACCTCCCCTTCCTGCACAGCGCGTTCGGCACCTTCAGCCTGCCACCGGTTGACTGGCTGATCGTGGTCGGGCTGGCCGCGACGATCGTGCCCGTGCTCGAGCTGGCGAAGTGGATGGCGCGACGGGGCTGGTTCGGCGCACTGAGCTAGCCGGCCTCGCCGTCGCGCAGCAGGAAGATCGTGCGGGGGGCGGCGCGGTCGAAGCCGCAGCCGCCGGGGCGGAAGCTGCACGAGCAGCCTGGCGCGGCCGAGGCGCAGGGGCCGCCGCCCTCGCGCAGCCGGCCTTTGCGCACCCAGAAGGCGATCATCCCCTCGAGGGCGCCGCGCTCGACCCCCAGCCGCCGGCTCAGCTCGTCGAGCGAGACGGGGCCGGGGGCCGTCTCGAGGGCCTGCAGGACCTGGTGCAGCATCGGGGGCTCCTTGGATTACAGACGCCTGGCGGGATGTACGGGCGTCCCAGCGTGGGCGCCCGCCTC
>DAOLDO010000784.1:0-3434 GCA_035327325.1 Chloroflexaceae bacterium
GGTGGGAGGTGGGAGGTGGGAGGTGGCAATCTTCCGCGGCCGCGAGCGTGGCAGAATCACACCGCACACGCGAGCGCGGGCGAGCGCCTCACCCCTCCCGCGGCGGCCGGTACAGCACCACCACCGAGCGGGGGCCGGCGCGGAAGGTGAGCGAGGGGACGGGCTGCTCGTGGCCGGGCTCGAGGATGTCGTCGGGGCTGGGCCGGCCCGTGTCAACCACGCGTAGCCACTCGCCCGCCGCGCCCTCCTGCACGGTGAAGCTCAGCTCCTCCCAGTAGGCGTTGATCAGCACGTACAGGTCGCCGTCGTGCTGCGAGGCGCCGCGCAGGCAGTAGGCCAGGCTGTGGGAGTGCTCGGCCAGGTCCGGCTCGCGACCGACGCCGTGCCAGCTGACCTCCTCGCGCCAGTAGGTGCTGCGCCCGATCGAGCGGTGGGCCTTGCGGAAGGCGATCATGTGCTTGAAGAAGCGGAAGACGTCCCCGTTCTGCGCCAGCAGCTCCCAGTTGAGCCAGGTGGTCTCGTTGTCCTGGTTGTAGGGGTTGTTGTTGCCGCCCTGGGTGTTGAGGAACTCGTCGCCCGCGCAGAACATGGGCGTGCCGTTGGCCAGCATCAGCAGGGCGAAGAAGTTCTTGACCTGGCGCCGGCGCAGGGCCAGCACCTCCTGCGGCGCGCCGGCGTCGCCCTCCCAGCCGCAGTTCCAGCTGCGGTTGTCGTCGGCGCCGTCGGTGTTGCCGTGGCCGTTGGCGAAGTTGTGCTTGCGGTTGTAGGCCGTCAGGTCGTAGAGGCAGAAGCCGTCGTGGGCGGTGATGAAGTTGACGCTCTGGAAGGGCCTGTAGGCCTCCGGCAGGCTGTCGGGGAAGAGGTCGTCCGAGCCGTAGAGGCGCTGCATGAGGGCCGGCACCATGCCCCGGTCGCCCCTGACGAAGGACCTGAGGTCGTCGCGGAACTTGCCGTTCCACTGGCGCCAGATCTGGCCGGGGAAGCTGCGCCCGAGCTGGTAGCTGGCGATATCCCACGCCTCGGCCACCAGGGTCACGTCGTTGGCGTAGCCGTAGGCGCTGATCTCGCTGATCAGGCCGGGGTCAATCCAGTCGGCTGGGCCGGCCGCGGGGCGGGTCAGGATCGAGGCCAGGTCGAAGCGGTAGCCGTCGAGGTGCATCTCGTCGGTCCAGTGGCGCAGGCTCTCGACCACCAGGGCGCGCACCGCGGGGTGGCCGCAGCGCAGGGTGTTGCCGCAGCCGGTGTCGTTGACGTAGCGCGCGCGGTCGGCCTCGAGCAGGTAGTAGCTGCGGTTATCAATGCCCCTGAAGCTGTAGGTCGGCCCGCCCGCGTCGCCCTCGCTGGTGTGGTTGTAGACCACGTCAATCCAGACCTGGAGGCCGGCCTCGTGGAAGGCCCGCACCATCTGGCGGAACTCGACCATGGGGTCGCCGGCGGCGTAGGTGGCGTGGGGCGCGAAGAAGTTGAGCGTCATGTAGCCCCAGTAGTTACCCTCCTGCGGGTCGAACTGGTGCACCGGCAGCAGCTCGACCACGGTCACGCCGAGGTCGAGCAGGTAGGGAATCTTCTCGATCAGGCCGGCGAAGGTGCCGCGCTTCGCGGGCGTCACCCCGGAGGTAGCCCGGGCGGTGAAGCCCTTGACGTGCAGCTCGTAGACGATCAGGTCGTGGGTGTGGCGCGGGCGCGGGTCCTCGCCCCAGTCGAAGTGGGCGACCGGGCGGGTGGGCAGGATGCCGAGGGGCGCCAGGCCGTCGGTGGGGCCGGGGCGGGCGCAGGCGATGCGGCTGTAGGACGGCGGGAAGAAGACCTCGAGGGCGTAGGGGTCGAGCAGGATCTTCTCGGCGTCGTGGCGCAGGCCGCGCTCGGGCTCGCACGGCCCCTCCACCCTGTAGGCGTAGAGCGTCGCGCCGCGCAGCTGGTCGGCCGGCACCATGCAGTGCCAGATCCGCCCGGTCTTGTTGTGGCGCGGGTCGAGGGCCCTGGCGAGCAGGGGCGTGGCCGGGTCGGCCTCGCTGTAGAGCAGCAGGGTCACCGCCGTGGCGCTGCGCGAGTAGAGGGCGAAGTTGTAGGCGCCCTGCGCCTCGACCCAGGTGGCGCCGAGGGGCGCGGGCGCCCCCTCGCTGGCCTCCCAGGCGTCAACGCTGCGTAAGAGACCGGCCTCGCTGTGCATAGGGCGCCCCATCAGAGCCCCCGGGGGATGCGTGGGTCCGGGCGGCTGCCCTATTCTACCGCCAGTGGCGGCCCGCGGCGCGGCGGCGCCGGGGCGGCCTGAACGCCCCGGCGCCCGCTGAGGATCCGTAGGCTACTCGGCGCCCCGCTCCAGGGCCCTGACGCGCAGGCGGTCCACCACCTCGACCACGCCCTCGACGTAGGCGGCCACGGCCAGCAGGTTGTCGCTGTCCTCCAGGTCCACCACCTCGCCGCGCAGGGTCACCACCCCGTCGCTGACGGCGATGTTAACCAGGTCGGCGTACTGGCTGGTGGCGCTGTCGGCGCGGAGCGCCTCGCGCACCAGGGCCTCCATCTGGTCGTCGGGGGGCAGGAAGCCCGCCTGGCTGTCCGGGTCGTAGCCCTCGTCCATGGCCGAGACCCCGAAGCCGCTGGCGATCTCGGCGTCCTCCAGGTCATCGCTGGGCACGGTGGGCGGGTCGATCGGCGGCACGTAGGTCATGCCCTCGTCCGAGGCCGTGAAGGCGTCGTCGGTCTCCTCGGCGCGCAGCTCGAGCTCGGTGAGCAGCTCGAGGCTCTCGGGGTCGCCGGGCAGGTCGTCGTGGACGCCCGCCTCGATCTCGCCCAGGTACTGGTCGCTGTCGGTGATCTCGCCCAGCTCGCCGACGTTCTCGGCCGAGAAGACGCCCGTGCCCTGGTCGGCGGCGGGCCGGTCGCCGGCCAGCTCGCGCAGCTTGGCCTCGTCCTCGGGCTCGGGGCCGTTGAGGGGCGTGGTGTCGCGCCTGTTGCGGGTGTGCTCGCTCATTGTGGTGTCTCCTTCCGCTGAAGCCACCCCTCCACGGCAAGAAGCGTGCCCCGGTACACCACTTGCAGCAGGGCGACAGGCGGCGCGCGGCGTCGCCAGGGCGCCCGTGTGCCGTTGCCGCTGAGGTGTGAGGTCTGAGGTGTGATCTGCGCCGGTGCGGCCCTGCTCACAGCTCACACAGCGAGCGAAGCGAGCGCCTCACAGCTCACAACATGGCCCTGCGAAGCAAAGCGGCCACTAGCGACAGGAGCACCTTGATGATCACCCACGAGTGGGACCTCTGGTTCCCCCACGCCGCCGCCACCGGCCTGCCCTTTGCCCGCGGGCGGCTCGACGCCACGCGCACCCTGCTGGTGCACGCCGCGCCCGCGGCCCTCACCGTCACCGTGCGCGACGGCGAGGGCGCCGTGCTCGCGTTCGGCCAGGACCTGGAGGCGACCGCCGACACCCCGATCGCCCG
>DAOLDO010000785.1:0-3433 GCA_035327325.1 Chloroflexaceae bacterium
AGCGGCCTGCAGGCGATCGTCTCGGCCGCCCAGACGATCATGCTCGGCGACGCCGACGCGGCCATCGGCGGCGGCGCCGAGGTGATGAGCCGCGCGCCCTACAGCGTGCCCGCGATGCGCTGGGGCGCCCGCATGAGCGACGCCAAGCTGGTGGACATGATGGTCGGCGCCCTCTCCGACCCCTTCGACGACTGCCACATGGGCGTGACCGCCGAGAACGTGGCCGCCAAGTGGGGCATCACCCGCGAGGAGCAGGACGCCCTGGCCGTCGAGAGCCACACCCGCGCCGCGGCGGCCATCGCCGACGGCCGCTTCAAGGGCCAGATCATGCCCGTCGAGCTGAAGGTCAAGGGCGGCACCCAGACCTTCGACACCGACGAGAATGTGCGCCCCGACAGCAGCGTCGAGAAGATGGCCAAGCTCAGGCCGGTCTTCCAGAAGGACGGCTCGGTGACGGCCGGCAATGCCTCGAGTATCAACGACGCCGCCGCCGCCGTGGTGCTGATGGAGCGCGGCGCCGCCGAGCGCCGCGGCTACAAGCCCCTGGCCCGCCTGGTTGGCTACGCCCACGCCGGCGTCGAGCCCAGGTACATGGGCATCGGCCCCGTGCCCGCCGTCAAACGCCTGCTCGAGCGCACCGGCGTCCGCCTGGACGAGATCGACCTCTTCGAGGTCAACGAGGCCTTCGCCGCCCAGGCCCTCGCCGTCGCCAAAGACCTCGAGCTGCCCCCCGAGAAGACCAACCCCAATGGCAGCGGCATCTCCCTCGGCCACCCGATCGGGGCCACGGGCTGCATCCTCACGGTCAAGGCCGTGCACGAGCTGCAGCGCAGCGGCGGCCGCTACGCCCTGGTGACCATGTGCATCGGCGGCGGCCAGGGCATCGCGGCGATCTTCGAGCGCATGTAGCCCGGCTCGATCGGTCAGCTCGGAGCCGGCATCCGTCCCCCGCGACGGGTGTCGGCTCACCCACGGCGGGCAAGGTCTCTTGTTGCAGAGGAGCAAATCATGGGTAGACTGGATGGGCGGATCGCGATCGTGACCGGCGGCGGGCGCGGCATCGGCAAGGCGATTGCCCTGGCCCTTGGCGCCGAGGGCGCGAAGGTGGCGGTGAACTACAACAGCAGCGCCGGCGCCGCCCAGGAGGTGACCGACGCGATCAACGCCGCCTGGCGCGAGCGCAGCCACGCCCATAGCGTCGGCGGCCCCGACAGCGACGAGGAGCGCGCCCTCGCCGTGCAGGCCGACGTGAGCAAGGCCGACGAGGCCCGCAGGCTCGTCCGCACCGTCCAGGAGCGCTGGGGCCGCGTTGACGTCCTGGTCAACAACGCCGGCATCACCCGCGACAAGTCGATCCGCAAGATGACCGACGAGGACTGGCTCGAGGTGATCCAGACCAACCTCAACGCGGTCTTCTTCTGCACCACGGCCGCCATGCAGCCGATGATCGACCAGAAGTTTGGCCGGATTATCAATATCAGCTCGATGAACGGCCAGACCTCGGCCTTCGGCCAGGCCAACTACGGCGCCAGCAAGGGCGGCATCATCGCCTTCACCAAGACGGTCGCCCTGGAGCTGGCCAAGTTCAACATCACGGTCAACGTGATCGCCCCGGGCTTCACCCTCACCGATATGCTCGCCAAAGTGCCAGAGAACGTTCAGGACCAGATCAAGTCCCGCATCCCCCTGGGCCGCTTCGGCATGCCCGAGGAGATCGCCAAGGCCGTGATCTTCCTCGCCGCCGACGCCGACTACATCACCGGGGCCCAGATCAACATCAACGGCGGCGCGTACATGTGAGCGGGGCCGCCGCCGCGGCCCGCCAGGCGACTGGGGCTCACTTCGAGCCGCGCTCGATGATGTCCTTCAGCTCGCTCGAGTAGCCCTCCCAGGCCTGGAGCATCTCTTTGTTCATGCGCTGGTGGAGCTTGATCGCGTCGGCGATGGCCTGCTCCGCCGAGCCCCGCAGGCTGCGGCTGTAGTCCCAGTTCTTCAGCACGACGTCGAAGGCCATGTCGGTGCTGGCCGTGAGCAGTTCGTTCCAGGCCCGCATCGAGCGGAGCATGATGTCGGCCGTGTCGCTATACTGCTGACGCAGACGCTCCTGGAGCTGCTGCACCTCATCGCTTGCCATCGGAAGCCTCCCGGTGTATCCTGTATGACGCACTGCGTCGCGCCAGAGCGCCGTAGCCTGTGCGTCATGTGTGCGTATCGGCGATCACGATGGTAGCACCGGCAGTTACAGGACAGTTCGGGGGGGACCCTGACCACAACGCGCTGCTGCTGACCAGGCTGGCCCCGCCGGCCCAGCAGGCGCGCCTGCTGCGGCGCCAGCGGGTGGAAACCCGCCTCGCCGCCGCCCTCGACTACCCCCTGTGCCTGGTGGTGGCCCCCGCCGGCGGCGGCAAGACCACCGCCCTCGCCGCCCTGGCCGCCCACGGGGGCTGGCCCGCCGCCTGGTGCCGCGCCCGCCCCGGCGACGACCCGGCCGCCCTGCTGCGTCACCTGGCCGCGGCCTTCCGCCCCGTCGCGCCGATTGACGAGGGGCGGGTGGCCGCGGCCCTCGCCCGCGACCCCGCCAACCTCGAGCTCGCCCTCGATACCCTGGCCAACGAACTGGCCGCCGCCCTCGACGACGAGACGCTGCTGGTGCTCGACGACTACCACCTGGCCGACGAGCGCCCCGAGCTGCGAGCCGTGGTCGAGCGCCTGATCGCGATCCAGCCCCTGCGCCTCCATCTGACCCTGGCGGCCCGTGTCGAGCCCGCCCTGGCCGCGGTCGGCTCGGCTCGCCTGCGCGGCGAACTGCTCGCCGTCGGCCCGGCCGACCTGGCCTTCGACCACGACGAGGCCGCCGCCCTCTGGGCCCGCGCCAGCGCCCAGCCCCCGGCGGACCTGCCCGAGCTCCTCGCCGTCTCGCGGGGATGGCCCCTGGCCCTCCAGGCCGCCCAGGGCCACGCCGACTGGCGGGCCGCCCTCGGGCTATCGGGGCAGGCGCCCCTCGACGCCTACTTCGCCCGCGAGGTGCTCGACGATCTGCCGCTCGATCTGCAGCGCTTCCTGCTCCAGACCGCCGGCCTGCGCCGGCTGCTGCCCGACCTCTGCACCCTGGTCGCCGACGGGGCCGCCCCCGAGCCGCGCTTCGCCGAACTCGAGCGCCGCCACCTCTTCGTCGAGCGCGACGGCGACGGGGTGGTCCTGGTCCAGCCGATCTTCCGCGCCTTCCTCGAGCGCCGCGCCCGCCAGAGCCCGCCCGCCTGGGCCGAGCTGCACCGCCGCGCGGCCTGGTACTTCAGGCAGCGCGACGACCCCGACGGGGTGATGCACCATCTGCTGCTGCTCGGCGACGAGGCCGCGGCGGCCGAGGCCCTGATCGAGCTCACGCCCGCCATGCTGGCGGCGGGGCGCCCCGAGCAGATCCTGCTCTGGGCCG
>DAOLDO010000786.1:0-3425 GCA_035327325.1 Chloroflexaceae bacterium
CGCGATCTGGATCCTGGTCCGCTTTGGCGGCGCCGCCGACGCGAGCCTCGAGTTCGTCCCCGCGGGGCGCACCCTCGACGATAGCCCGCCCGACGCCGACCCGGCTGTGGTGCACGTGGACACGGGCGGCGGCCGCTTCGACCACCACCACACCAACGACGCGACCCTCAGCGCGGCCGAGCTGGTGCGCCGCGAGGTCGTCCCCGGCGACGAGGCCCTGCGCCGCCTGGTCGAGCAGGTGACGCGCATTGACAACGCGGAGGCGGTGCAGGGGCGCCAGGCGGTCTTCTTCAACATCACCGACCTGATCGCCGGCTACAACGCCCTCTATCCCAACAAACCCTTTCACGTCGCCCAGGCCATGCTGCCCAACCTCGACGCATGGTACGAGCACGAGCAGCGCAGTCTGCGCCTCGAGCGGGCCTTCAAGCGGCGCGTCGAGTTCCAGACCCGCTGGGGCCTCGGCATCGCCATGGCCAGCGACGACGGCGGCTCGAGCCGGCTGGCCTACAGCCACGGCGCGGTGCTCTACGCCTACCGCGACCGCCGGGGCTACATGGGCGTCGCCGCCCAGCGCCGATCCAGCGTCGATCTCGAGCCCGTCTATCGCGACCTCAAGCGGGTTGACGCCCAGGCCGACTGGTACCTCCACCCCAGCCGCCGCCTGCTGCTCTGCGGCACCCCCAAGGCCCCGCCCCGCGTCCCCTCTGCCCTCTCCCTCGAGCAGCTGGTGGATGTACTGAAGCGGCGGTGAGGCTTGGTCGCTGCGCTCGCTGGGGTGAGGCTCGCTGCGCCTCGCCCTGCCCGGCATCACCCCGCGAGCGAGCGGCAGCGAGCAAACCTCACCCCAGCGGGCGAACGCAGCGAGCGAGCGTCACCCCAGCGGGCGAGCGCAGCGAGCGAGCCTACTCCCCCAGGTCGGCCCGGATCAGCTGGGCGGCGCGCTCGTGGGCGCGGTGCTGCAGGGCCTTGACCGAGCCGATGGTGCGCCCGAGCTGGCGGGCGGTCTCCTCGAGGGAGAGGCCGTAGACGTGGCGCAGGAGCAGCACCTGGCGCTGGCTCGGGCAGAGGCGCTCCATGGCGCGGCGCAGGGCGCCGCGGCGGAGCGAGCCCTCGAGGCCGTCGTCGGGGCCGTCCACGGTCGCGTTCCACTCGTCCAGGGCGGAGACGGGGTGGCGCTCGCGGCGGCGCAGGTTGTCTACGGTGCGGGCGTGGGCGATGCGGTAGAGCCACGAGCCGATTGACCAGCCCCGGTCCTCGTAGCGCCCGATGCCCTCGAGCATGCGCACGAAGACGTCGGACTGGATGTCGTGGGCCAGGTCTACGTCGCCGACGCGGTAGTAGATGTAGCGGAAGATCGCCGGGGCGTAGCGCTCGTAGATCGTGGCGAGGGCCTCGGGGTCGGCGGCCTGGGCGCGGCGGACGACGTCGTGGTGCAGGGTGGGCGCGGTCATGGCGGCCTCCGGTGGGCGGGACTGGCTTGCGAAACCTACGACGCAGTATAGGATCCGGTCGGTTGCGCCGGGGTCTCTACTCGGTGTCGCTTCGGTTGCAGAGGGAGGGGCGTCGCCTTGTGCTACAATGCGAGGAGGCGCCCCGGCGCCCCGTTTTAGCGCTACCGAGGAGCGGCCTGTGCGCGACATCTTCTCGACGCCGTCCGACGAGGCCAGCCTGCGCGGCCGCAGCGACGGCCCCGAGCTGCTCAAAGCCTGGGCGGGCACCTCGCTCGCCTTCGCGATCTACCTGGTGGGCGGGCAGGTGTTCAACGCCTTCTTCTTCTACGGCCTGGCCATCGCGGCCCTGACCACCGGGATCGGCTTCCTGCTCCACGAGCTGGCCCACAGGGTGGTGGCGCGGCGCTTCGGGGCCGAGGCCCATTTCGTGGCCAACAATCCCTGGCTGCTGATCTCGATGGCGATCGCCTTCCTCGGGGTCTTCATCGCCGCGCCGGGGGCCGTCTGGCACCGCGGCTACCTGACGGCGCGCCAGAGCGGGCTGATCGCCCTGGCCGGCCCCGTGACCAACATGGTGCTCGCCGTGGTCTTCCTGGCGGCCTCGTACACAGTGCCCGTGCGCGCCGAGGTGCTCGGGATAAGTCTGGACGACGTGTTCCGCGTCGGCTACCGCATCAACGCGTGGCTTGGCCTGTTCAACATGATCCCCGCCGGCCCCTTCGACGGCGCCAAGGTGCTGGCCTGGGACTGGCGGGTCTTCGGGGTGACCGTGGCGATCGGGCTGCTCCTGACCTTCGGGATCCGCGTCTAGTGTGCGGGGGCCCTGCCCCCCCGGGAGATGAGCAATGCGCACGCCGATCATCGCCGGGAACTGGAAGATGTACAAGACGGTGGGCGAGGCCGTCGATCTGGTCAAGGGCCTGCTCGAGGGCCTGGGCGAGCTGCGCGGCCGCGAGATGGTGATCTGCCCGCCCTTCACCGCGCTCTACGCGGTGCGGCCCCTGCTGGTGGGCACCTCGGTGGGCCTCGGCGCCCAGAACCTCTACCACGAGCGCGAGGGCGCCTACACCGGCGAGGTCTCGCCCGCCATGCTCGCCGACGTCGGCTGCGGCTATGTGATCCTCGGCCACAGCGAGCGCCGCCAGTACTTCGGCGAGACCGACGCGGGCGTCAATCGGAAGATCGGCGCCGCCCTCGCCGCCGGCCTGCGCCCGATCGTCTGCGTCGGCGAGGTCAAGGCCGAGCGCGACCAGGGCCGCGCCGAGGAGGTCGTCGGCGGCCAGCTCGCCGGCTGCCTCGACGGCCTCGGCGCCGAGCAGATGGCCTCGGTGGTGATCGCCTACGAGCCCGTCTGGGCGATCGGCACCGGCGACACCGCCACCCCCGACGACGCGCAGGCCATGCACGCCTTTATCAGGGGCAGGCTGCGCGAGCAGTTTGGCCCCGAGACGGCCGAGGGCGTGCGCATCCAGTACGGCGGCAGCGTCAAGCCCGACAACGTGGACGACCTGATGGCCCAGGCCGACATTGACGGCGCCCTGGTCGGCGGGGCGTCGCTCAAGGCCGAGGGCTTCCTGAGGATCGTGCATTTCCAGTAGATGGACGACGAGCCCCCTCAAGCAGAACAGGGCGACCTGTCGCCCGCCCGGTTGGCTGACGGCACAGCGACCTGCGGCCCGCGCGCCTGCAGGATCGCTCTGCCGTCGTTTTGTTGGCTGCGCAACGCGAAGGAAGGAGTAAGCCCAGCGGGGCGAGTCGCCTGCCCTGCGCTGGGGACGCCATGTCTGTAGAACTTGCGATCATTCTGGTGCTCATCCTGGCCAATGGCGTGTTCGCGGGGACGGAGCTCGCCATCCTTGGTGCGAAGCGCGGCCGGCTGGAGCAGGCGGCGGAGGATGGCAACCTGGGCGCCCGGGCCGCCATGAAGCTGCAGGATGATCCCAACCGGTTCCTCTCGGCGGTGCAGGTGGG
>DAOLDO010000787.1:0-3424 GCA_035327325.1 Chloroflexaceae bacterium
GCCGCAGGCGTCGGTTGACCATGTTGTGGCAGGTGTGGATCAGCAGGTGGTGGAGCAGCGCCGCGGGCGCCGGGGCCAGCCCCGGGGCGCCGCCGTAGCTCGTCGGGGCGGCGCTCGCCCACAGCGCGGCGGTGATCTCGTAGCTGATCGCCCGCAGCTGCTCGCCCACCGTGGTGTGGACCTCGACGCCCCGCGGGTTGTCGGGGTGCTCGCCGTCCCACGAGGCCACCGTGGGCGCGCCGCGGTGGTAGGCCCTGTGGCGCGGCGTCTCCTCGGCCGCCGCGTAGCCCAGGCCGGCCAGGGCCGCGTCGAGGCGGGGCAGCTCCGCCGGGCGCACGAGGAGGTCGAGGTCGGCCATGGGGCGCAGGGCCGGCTCGGGGTAGTAGTGCTCGGCGAGGACGGCGCCTTTGAGGGGCAGCACGGCCACGCCGGCGCTGTTGGCGGCGGCGAGGATGGCGGCCAGGTCGCCCCGCATCAGCGCGAGGCGCCGCCCGTTGAGCGCCCGCTGGTCGGCCAGGTACGCCCGCAGCGCGGGGTCGAGGGCCGCCCAGGCGGGCGTCGGGCCCAGGAGGGCCGCCAGCAGGGGGGCGACGCCGTGGACCAGGGCGGCGTAGCGGGCCTCGGTCCACGCGCCGGCGCCCCAGGCGGCCGTCTGCTCGGCTAGGCCCTCGGCGCCGCCGGGGCGCAGCCAGCCGACCACCGCCTCGGCTATGGCGAGCGAGGGGGGCGCCGGGGCCCTGGCGGGGGCGGCGGGGCTAGGGGCCCGGTCGAGCGTCGGCGCCCCGTCGGTCGGGTCGGCGAAGTCTCTGGCCTGCATCGTGGACATCCTTCAGGCTGGCGCGAGGGTGGCGGCCCGGGCCGCCAGGGCCGCCCGGTAGACCGCCAGGGTGTCGCGGGCCGCCCGCTGCCACGAGAACGAGGCGGCGCGGGCCAGTCCGGCGGCGCCGAGCCGATCGTGCAGCTCGCGGTCGCCGAGCAGCAGCCCCAGGCCGTCCGCGATCGCCTCGACGCTGCGCGGGTCAACGCGCACGGCGGCCTCGCCGGCCACCTCGCGCAGGGCGGGCGTATCGGAGATCAGCACGGGCGTCCCGCAGGCCATGGCCTCGACCACGGGCAGCCCGAAGCCCTCGGCCAGCGAGGGGAAGGCGAAGGCGTCGGCCGCGCTGTAGAGCGCCGGCAGGTCGCCGCGGGGCAGATAGCCGGTGAAGACGATCTCGTCGGCGCAGCCGAGGGCGCGGGCCTCTTCGTAGATCGGCCGGTACTGCCAGCCGGGCGCGCCGACGATCACCAGCTGGTGCGGCACCTCGCCGCGGCGGCGCAGGCTGTGCCAGGCCCGGATCAGGCGCACCAGGTTCTTGCGCGGCTCGAGGGTGCCGATGTAGAGCACGTAGGGCCGGCGCAGGCCGTAGCGGGCGCGCGCCCGCTCCTGCTCCTCCCCGGGGACAGGGCGGAAGTGGGCGGCGGCCGCCTCTGGGATCACCGTCACGCGCCCGGGGGGGACCCGCAGTATCCGCACGATGTCCGCGCGCGCCTGGGTCGAGACCGTGATCACGTGGGCCGCCCGCCTGGCCACCAACGGGATCAGGGGCCGCACGAGGAGCTGCTTGCGCCAGGGGTGGTGGCCCGGCATCAGGCTCAGGGTCATGTCGTGGATGGTGACCACGTAGGGCACCGGGCTGCGCAGAGGCCCGATCGAGTTGGGGTAGTGGCAGATGTCGGGCCGCTCCGCGCCGAGCTGCGCAGGCAGCGCCAGCTGCATCCAGAGCATGCGGCTCGGGAAGGGGCGCGCCAGGTCACGCACCCCAGGCGTGGCCGCCAGCTCCTGGCGGTGGTGGGGCCGGTTGGAGAACAGAAGGTACTCGTTCGCGCTCTCCACCGCGGCCATGCCCAGCAGGAGCTGGAGGGCGTAGGTGCCGACGCCGGACGACTGGGCGCCAACCGAGGTGATCTCGTAGCCAATGCGCATAGCTGGTGCTTCCCAGGGGGCCTGCAGAGCGCCTCTTGATCTATTCGCAGCGGGCCGCCATTCTGAATCTACGCTCGCCGGGGCGCGAGCCCGCCCACGGCCCCGACCATGGCCCAGAGCAGGGCGTAGGTCGGCGTGAAGGCCAGGAAGACGTCGAGCAGCCCGTGGCCGAGGAAGGCGGCCACCCCCAGCAGCGCGCCGGCGAGCAGCGCCGTCTCGGCCGGGGGGCGGGGCGGGGCCGCCAGGCCGCCCCAGCCCGCCCGCAGGGTCGCCCCGGCCAGAGCGAGGAAGGCGAGCAGCCCGACGACCCCGGCGCCGGCGAGCAGCTCGAGGTAGAGGTTGTTGGTGTGCACCCGGTCGTCCCACACCTGGAGCCCCAGGCGCGGGCCATAGGTGTGGCGGAAGACGTCGGGGCCGACGCCGACGATGGGCCGCTCGCGCCACATGGCGATCGCCGCGCCCCACAGCTCGCGCCGCCCGGGCGGCCCGGGGATGGGCGCGATCGCGCGCGGCGCCTGGGGCGGGTCGGCCGAGGGGGGCGGGGCGGGCGCGGGCGCGCCGGCGACCTCGACGGCCACGCGGGCCGGGGGGACGCCCATCTGGCTGAACCAGCCCCGGCCGGTCTGCTCGCGCACCATGTCCCAGGCGAGCACGTAGCGCCCGGGCCGCGCGGGCGCCTGCACCGTGGCCGTCAGGGTCACGGTCTCGCCAGGAGCGACGGGGTGCGGCAGCGGCGTGCGCCGGCCCTCGTAGCGCACCACGGCCCCGGTGCGGGCGTCGAGCCAGTGGTAGGCCAGCCGCACGGGCCGCGGGCCGTCGGGGCGCCAGGCGAGCCGGCCGCTGTTCTCGACGGCGACCGGCACCTCCCGCAGCTCATTGGGCGCCAGCGGCCCGACCGCAGAAGGGGCGTAGCGGGCGCCGTACCAGCGGGCCACCTCGGGCTCGCTCACGCGCAGGCGGAAGGTGGGGCTCGCCGCCGCTAGCGCCAGCCCGACGGCGGCGAGCCCCGCGCAGAGGGCCAGGGCGCGCCGGGCCGCCGCCGCGCCGAAGGCCCTCCGGGCGACCAGGGGCGACAGCGCGAGCAGGGCCGCGGCGACGGCCAGGGCCGCCCGGCTGTAGGTTAGCAGCGTTGCGAGGAGCAGCAGCGCCGCCAGCGCGGCGCCGGCCGCCATGGGCCAGGGCCGTCGTGCCGCGCCAAGCCCGACCGCCGCGAGCACCGCCAGGGGCAGCACGGCCTCGAAGTACTGGGCGGCGGTGTTGGCGTAGCTGAACGTCCCGCTCAGCCGCAGCAGGCCGCCCATATAGGTCGCCTCGGCCTTGAAGGGGTCCAGCAGGGCGAGGGCCGCGGGCGCCTCGCTCATCTCGACCAGGCCGAGGGCCGCGCTCGCGCCGGCGCCGGCCAGCAGGGCGCCCGCATACAGCGCCGCCCCCGCGCCCCGCCGCAGCGTGTCGGCCAGG
>DAOLDO010000788.1:0-3418 GCA_035327325.1 Chloroflexaceae bacterium
GGCGTACGAGGTGTTCGAGGCCCGGCTGGTCCGCGAGTGGCCGCGGCTCTTCGGGCTGCTGCTGCGGCTCTACGGGCAGCACTACGACTTCTTCTACCACCTCGAGCAGATCCTGCTCGCCGCCGGGCGGGCCTGGGCCGCCCGCAGCGCCGGGCTGCGCGCCCTCGACGCGGCCCGCGAGGCCGACCCCGCCTGGTTCCAGTCCCAGCAGATGATCGGCGCCGTGCTCTACGTGGACCTCTTCGGCGGGACCGTGGAGGGGCTGCGCGAGCGCCTGCCCTACCTCGAGCGCCTCGGCGTCACCTACCTGCACCTCATGCCCCTCTTCCGCGCCCCCGAGGGCAACAGCGACGGCGGCTACGCCGTGAGCAGCTACCGCGAGGTTGACCCGAGGCTCGGCACGATGGAGCAGCTCGCCGCTCTGGCCGCGAGCCTGCGCGAGCGGGGGATCAGCCTGGCCGTTGACTTCGTCTTCAACCACACCTCGGACGAGCACGAGTGGGCCCTCAGAGCCAGGGCAGGCGACCCCGAGCACGAGCAGTTCTACTTTCTCTTCCCCGACCGCGCCATGCCCGACCAGTACGACCGCACCCTGCGCGAGATCTTCCCCACGGTACGGCGCGGCAGCTTCACCTGGGACGAGGGCATGGGCCGCTGGGTCTGGACGACCTTCAACAGCTTCCAGTGGGACCTGAACTACGCCAACCCGGCGGTCTTCCGGGCCATGGGCGAGGAGCTGCTCTTCCTGGCCAACCAGGGCGTCGAGGTGCTCAGGCTCGACGCCGTGGCCTTCATCTGGAAGCGCCTGGGCACCGACTGCGAGAACCAGCCCGAGGCCCACCTGATCATCCAGGCTTACAACGCCCTCACCCGCATCGCCTGTCCCGCCCTGCTCTTCAAGTCCGAGGCGATCGTCCACCCCGACGAGGTGGTCAAGTACATCAGCCCAGAGGAGGCCCAGCTCTCCTACAACCCTCTGCTCATGGCCCTGTGCTGGGAGGCCCTGGCGACCCGCGACGTGCGGCTGCTGTCGCACTCGCTGCGCACGCGCTGGCGCACCCCCGAGGGCTGCGCCTGGGTGAACTACCTGCGCGTCCACGACGACATCGGCTGGACCTTCGACGACGACGACGCCCGCTCGCTCGGGATTGACCCCTACGGCCACAGGCGCTTCCTCAACGCCTTCTACACCGGCGACCACCCGGCCTCGTTCGCCCGTGGCGTGCCCTTCCAGGCCAACCCCGACACCGGCGACGCGCGGATCAGCGGCACCCTGGCGTCGCTCGCCGGCCTCGAGCAGGCCCTCCATGAGCGCCAGCCCCAGCTGACCGACCTGGCGATTCGCCGCATCCTGATGCTCCACAGCGTCATCCTCAGCGCGGGCGGCATCCCGCTGCTCTACGTCGGCGACGAGGTGGCCACGCTCAACGACTACAGCTACGTGCGCGACCCCGCCAAGGCCGACGACAGCCGCTGGGTTCACCGCGTGCCCTTCGACTGGGAGCAGGCCGAGCGCTGGGACGACATGGCCCGCCCTGAGGGCTACATCTACAACGAGCTGCTGCGCCTGATCGCCCTGCGCAAGGGCCAGCCGGCCTTCGCGGGCAACAGCCTGGAGGTCTTTGACACCGGCAGCCCGCAGCTGCTCGGCTTCGCCCGGCGCGGCGGCGGCCAGCGCATCCTGGTGGTCGCCAACTTCGGCGAGCGGCCCCAGGCTCTCAACGCCAACAGGTTGCGCCTCTACGGGCTCGGCTACCAGTTCTGCGACCTCAACACGGGGGTGCGCCTGAGCGCCGGCGAGACCCTGAGCCTGGCGCCCTACCAGTTCGTGTGGCTCGAGCCGGTCGCCGGCTGACGCCGCGCGAGCCGTGGCGGGGTCGTCGGGAAACACCCCCGTGCTATACTGGCGCCGAACACCTAAGCCGGCGCACTCGCACGGGACAGACCATGGCCATCACCCACCCCGACGACCTCGCCTCCCTCTCGCCCGCCGAGCTGCTCAGCCTGGCCCGCGAGCTGCGCGCCGCCAACGAGCAGCTGCGCTCGACGGTCGCCGCCCCCCCATCGGCGGCCCAGAGCCTGCTCGACGAGCAGCTCAGGCGCACCTCGTTGCTCGCGCAGCTCGCGATCGAGTTCCGCGAGTCGCTCGACGCGGCCACGATCGTCGAGCAGACCCTCAGAGCCGTCGCGGGCAACCTGCTGGTGGCCGAGGCGAGCCTGATCCTGGTCGGGCAGGGGGGCGCGGTCGAGCTGGCCACCCAGGCCCGCGAGGGCGACGTGCAGCCGATGGACCCGGCCGTGGCCCGCGCCGCGATCGACGGGGGGCTGGCGGGCTGGGTCCTGCGCCACGGCAGCAGCGTGGCCCTCTCGGACGTGGCCCGCGACCGGCGCTGGCTCGCCTTCGCCGAGCACCACCGGACGGGGAGCGTGATCGTCATCCCGGTGCGCCAATCGGCGGCCACCCTCGGGGTGCTGACGGTGCACCGCCTGGCGCCCCACGCCTTCAGCAGCCACGACCTGATCCTGCTCGAGGGCGTGGCGGCCCAGCTGGGCGTGGCCCTGAGCGCGGCCCGCCATCAGGCCGGCGAGCGCCAGCGGCGCGGCCAGGCCATGGCCCTGCTCGCCATGAGCCAGTTCCTCACCGCCGAGCGCACGCCCGCCGAGCTGGCCGCCGTGCTCCAGGAGAAGAGTACGAGCATCTTCGGCGCCCAGGCCGGCTTCCTGTTCCTGGCCGACCGCGCCGGCGAGCTGCGCCCGGTGCTGCCCGAGGGCGACCAGGCGCCCGAGCCCGGCCTGGTGGCGAGCGCCGCCGGGGCCGCCCGCCTGGCCTGGGCCGGCGGCGGCATCGCGACCACCGGCCCCACCCCCGACAGCACCTGCGTGGCCCTGCCCCTGGCCAGCCACGGCACCACGATCGGCGCTTACGCCCTGATCCACGCCAACGGCAACGGCTTCACGGCGGCCGTCTGGTCCCTGCTGACCGTCTTCACCAATGTCGTGGCGGCCGCCTGCACCAGCATGAGCCTGGTGGCCCGGCTCACCGAGCAGGCCCAGGCCCTCGAGGGCGTGGTCCAGCAGCGCACACTCCAGCTCCAGCGCTCGCGCGACGCGCTGCGCATCGTCTTCGACAGCCTGCGCGAGGGCATCCTGCTGCTCGACGCCGAGGAGCGGGTGCTGGCGGCCAACAGCCGCTTCTGCGCGAGCATCGCCGGGCTGCACCCGCGCGAGGTGGTGGGCCGGAGCTACGCCCAGGTCTGGCAGGGGCTGGAGCGCCGCGGCGCCCTGGCGGTCGAGCTCCTCGATCACCGCGTGGAACACCCGCCCGATGTTCGCGGTGAGCCCCTCCGCGCCGCGCTGCGGCCCGAGCTCGGAGGCCAGTGCCTCGGTCAGCGGCGTGAACCCGTTGATGTCGGCGGAC
>DAOLDO010000789.1:0-3417 GCA_035327325.1 Chloroflexaceae bacterium
CCCCCGTGTAGCTCGAGGCGCTGGCGCTCGGTGTAGAGCACCGGCACCTGCGTCGCGCAGTCGCCCGCGGGCTCGACCCGCGCCGGCCCCAGGGGCAGGCCGAGCACCGTGATCCCGTCGGTCAGCGGGCGCGGGGCCGTGCCGCCGAGGGCCGCGTAGTGCTGGGCGAAGTCGCCCGTGATCGGCATGTCGGGCGCCTCGGCCAGTGTCAGTGGCGGGCAGACCTCCACCACGGCGCCGGGGGCGGGCGGCTCGGCCGGCAGCTGGCGGGCGCCGCCCGGGTCGCGCAGGATCGTACGCACGTGGCCGATCACATCGTCGTATGAGCCCGGCTGGATCGGCGCCGGCCTGGTGTCGCCGTCCACGTGGATCGTGGGCAGGTAGCGGTAGCCGGTCACCCGCACCTCGCCGTCGGCGCCGCGCGCGATCCCCACGTAGAAGATCGTCGCCGTGGCCGCGTAGGACTGGGCCTGGAAAGCGCCCTGCGAGGCGAGGAAGTTGGCCAGGGAGTAGATCACCAGGGCCTTGCGCCCGCCCACGTCGAGGATGTCAACCGGCTGGAGCGTGTGGGGCTGGGCGCCCAGGATCACGTCGGCGCCGGCCTCGGCCAGGCGGCGCGCCGCGTCGAGCTGGCTCTCGTGCGGGTAGAACTGGTACTCGTAGCCCCAGTGGGCCGCCACGACCACAAGGTCCGTCTCGGCGGCGGCCAGGGCCACGGCGTCGAGCACGCTCTGGCGCACGCCGCCCTGGCCGCCGTAGCTGTTGCCCTCGTAGAGCAGGTTGACCTGGTTGAAGGGGTCGGGGATGCCGTTGGTGCCCCAGGTGGCCGACAGGAAGCCGATGGTCACGCTCGCCTCGCCCCGCGTCAGGGTGACGGGGAGGTAGGGCGGGCGCTCCGCGGCGTCGCTGCGCACCGCGCCGTGGTGGAGGATGCCGTTGGCGTCGAGCACGCCGATGGTCGCGTCAAGGCCGTCGGAGCCGCGGTCGAGGATGTGGTTGTTCGCCGTGGAGACCAGGCCGATCCCGGCGTTCTTCAGCGCCGTCGCCAGGGCCGGGTTGAAGTTGAAGTTGGGGTAGCCGGTGTAGCCCGACCCCTCGAGCATCGCGCCGTCGAAGTTGGTGTAGGCCAGGTCGGCCGCCTGCAGGAAGGGGCGCACGTAGTCGAAGAGCACGTCGTAGCCCTGGGCCTCGCCCACGGCCTGGATGTTCTCGTGGGGAAAGGTGTCGCCCGTGGCGGCGATGGTGAAGTGCGTCTCGCCGCCGTCGCCCGGCCCGCACAGGTTGGCAGCCATGAGCGGCTGGTCGAGCCCGTCGGCCCGCTGGGCGCGGGCGGGGGCGGGCAGACCGAGCAGGGCGAGGGCGAGGAGCAAGGCGGCCAGGTTGCGGCGCGGCATCAACGTCTCCTTGCGGCGCATACCAGCACTTTTGTGCTATACTGTACCACGGGTTACGATTATTGTGTAGAATAGGGCGGGTCGCTTCCCGCTATTGTACCGCCGGCCCCAGGCAGCCGCGCGGTCCCGCACGCCGATGTCGTTGCGTTTCGCCCGCCAGCTCCTGGTGCTGCTCATCCCCGTGGCCGCCCTCTACCTCGCCCTGCAGGCGAGCCAGGGCCAGGCCACGGTGCTGTCGCGCTGGTCGCTGCCCGTGGCCCTCCCGGCGGCGGCCGCGCCGAACGCCCTGGTCGGCCGCGCCGAGCCCCTGGTGGCCGAGATGCAGCCGGCGCAGCCCGCGCCCCCCGCCCACGAGCAGCTGGCCGCCTTCAACAGCGGCAGCGCCCTCCAGGAGAGCGCGGCCGACGGCCGGGTCGAGTACTACCGGCGCGCCCTGCCCGGCGGCGAGCTGGCCTACTTCGTCGCAAGGCTCGACGAGCGCGTCCACGTCGAGCTGATCAACGCCGACGGCGCCACCCCCGCCAGCGACGAGACGGGCGACACGATCTGGGCCGACCGCCAGCAGCACCTGGCCACCGTGGCCGAGATGGCGGCGGCGCCCTACGCCCGGCGCGAGGGCCTCGAGCTCCTCGGCGCCATGGCCTTCGGCTTTCACGGGGCCGTGCGCACCTCGAACGAGGGTAGCGTGGTGATCAACGGGGTCGTCCACCGCGTGAACGCCGGGCGCGGCGCCCTCTGCATCAGCCCGGGCCTACAGGCGACGATCGGCCTCTTCGACGCCGAGGCCCTGCGGGGCTGCCAGCAGGCCGTCGGCGGCGGCCCCGTCATCCTCTGGCAGGGCAAGGTCGCCAACCCCGCCGTCGCCGCCCCCGACGACGAGTTCATCCCCTTCAACCCCCTCGGCGAGGACTTCGCCCAGCTCGACTGGCGGATCAAGATCTACAGCGGCTCCTACCCCAAGACGGCCGTCTGCGTCGGCGACCTGCCCGACGGCCGCTCCTTCCTCGTCCTCGCCAACTCGAGCGGCGTCGTCGGGGTCGAGCTCGCCCGCGCCCTGCGCGACATGGGCTGCACCGCCGCCCTCGGCGGCGACGACGACACCTCCACCCAGGCCACCTGGCGCGGCCGGCCCCTCTGGGGCAACCAGCCCCGCGCCGTCCCCGACGCCATCGGCGTCTACCTCCGCCCGTAGCCCTCGCTCGCTCGCGAGACCATGAGAGCGACCAGCAAGGACGCCAGGCGCTCCCCTCACTGCCCCATGAGCTGCCCCACCACAACCTGGAGCGCCCCCGGCGACGCGGTGATCGCGTAGGGGTCGCCCGCGAGGCCCACGCTGGTCAGGCTCTCGTCGAGCGTGTAGCGCTCAACCTGGTCGGGCGCGAAGTTGCGGAAGGCCCAGGCCATGCCGATCATCTCGTCGAGCGAGAGGTCGGTCTGGATGTCGTCGCGCAGGGCCGTGCTCAGGTCGGCCATCATCTGCACCTGGCCGAGCACATTCTGCTCGCGCACCCGCTGGATGATCGCCTGGATCACCTGCTGCTGGCGCCGCGCCCTGTGGTAGTCGCTGTCGGCGTGGCGCAGGCGGGCGTAGATCAGGGCCGTCGCCCCGTCCATATGCTGCGGGCCCGGCAGGAAGTGGGCGACCATGTAGCCGTAGTCCATGGTCGGGTAGGCCGGGTCGTACAGCTCCTTCTCGACCACCAGGTCAATGCCGCCGATCGCGTCAATCGCCGTGGTGAAGGCGGTGAAGTCGGCCCGCACCACGTGGTTAATCGGGACGCCGAGCAGCCCGCTCACCGTGGCCCTGGCCAGCTCGGTGCCGCCGTCGAGCTCGGGGTACAGCTCGCCGTAGACCGTGGCGGCGTTGATGCGGGCGTAGCCGTAGCCGGGGATGTTGACGATCAGGTCGCGGGGCAGCGAGAGCAGGGCCACCCGCTGGCGGGCCGGCTCGAGCCGCCCGGGCCTGATCGCGGCCCGGCGGGGCTGCCAGCCCTCGCCGGGGCCCCTGTCGCTGCCAAGCAGC
>DAOLDO010000790.1:0-3416 GCA_035327325.1 Chloroflexaceae bacterium
GCTGGTGCCGCAGTGGTTCCCGGGCCGCACGGGCGTGGTGACGGGCATCGTCGGGGCGGCGGGCGGGCTGGGCGGCTTCTTCCCGCCCCTGGTGCTCGGCGCGGTGCGCCAGAGCCTCGGCGGCTACAGCCTGGGGTTCGCGCTGCTGAGCCTGACCGCCATCCTCTGCCTGGTGCTCAACGAGCGCACGATGCGGGCGCAGGCCGCGGGGCGGGGCGAGGTGACCAAGGCGGTCACGTAGGGCCCGTGGCCCGCCCGCGCAGCCTCAATGGTCGAGCTCGTAGACGTAGTAGAGCAGCCCCAGGTTCAGGCCGAGGCACCCCAGGCTGACCAGGCCGACCGGCAGCAGGATGGCGCTGTCGCCGCCGAGGAAGGCGTTCACTGAGGCCACGAAGAGCCAGAGCTGCAGCACGGCGATCAGCCCCACGAACCAGAGGATGCCGGTGACGATCGTGGTGCGCTGCGCCCGCGAGAAGTTCGTGAGCTTGCGCCTGGGCCGCTGGTTCATACGGTGCGCCTCTCGATGCCGGTGGCGAAGATCTGGCCGTCGCGGATCTCCAGGGTGATCCGCGTGAGCGGTCGGTTGGGCGGCCCTGCGATCGGGCGCCCCGTCAGCAGGTCAAAGTAGCCCTCGTGGCAGGGGCAGTGGATCACGCCATGCTCCGGCTCGGGGATCACCGGGCAGAGCAGGTGGGTGCACTGCTGACTGTAGGCCACGAAGGTCTCCTGGTCGACCCTGGTCAGGATGTTGGCCGGGCTGTCCTCGGGGTAGTGAAAGACGAGGGTCTGGCCGACGGCGACCTCGTCCACGCGGGCGATGGCCATCGCGGGCGGGGCCTCGGCGCCGCGCAGCTGGGCGAGCACAAGCAGGCCGGCCTGCCCCGCGGTAAACGAGGCGCTGACCAGGATCAGGAACTTCACCAGGTCGCGGCGCGAGATATAGTCGTACTGAGGCTGGTCGATTGGGAAGTCCTGCCGCCAGCGGGGCTGCGCCTCGGCGGGGCGGCCGTCGGGCGTCGTCGCGCCGCCGTCGGGTCCGGGAATGGGGAGCGGCTCACTCATGGGCGTGCTCGCTATTCCTGATACAGATTGGCGAGGAGCGGGTCTTCGGCCATGTCCTGGGCGGGGGGCGCGTCGTAGATCGTGCTGGCCGGGTCGATGAAGTGGATGGGCTCGCCGGCGGGCACCATCATATTGACCCTGGTCGTGATGCGCTGGTGGCCGAACTGGAAGCTGTTGACCGGGCGCGCGTTGGGGCGCATGGCCGCAAGCTCCGCGCGGGTGCCGTAGTAGAGGGCCTGGCTGGGGCAGACCGAGGCGCACATGGGCTTCAGGCCCATCGAGGTGCGGTCGTAGCACATGTTGCACTTCATCATCAGGTTCATGCCGGTGTTCATCTTCGGCACGCCGAAGGGGCAGGCCAGCACGCAGTTGTTGCAGGCGATGCAGCGCGGCTTGAGCGCCGACATCACGACCCCGTCGGCGGTGCGCTTGATCGCGTCGGCGGGGCAGACCTCGGCGCAGGTCGGCGAGTTGCAGTGCATGCAGACGACGGGCACCGTCTGGGTCGAGACGGAGCGGTCGATGTAGTCGAGCTGGATCATCGACACGCCCCGGTGGGTGTCGCACTCGGCGCAGGCCTGCACGCAGGCCTGGCAGCCGATGCAGCGGCTCGGGTCGATGAAGAACTCAAGCGTCTCGGGCTTGGGCATGGGCTCCCTCAGCTAGCTCGGCGGCGCTGACGATCGCGGCGAGGTCGAGGTCGCGGACGGCCCCGATGGCGGCCTCCCAGGCGCCCTCCCAGCAGAGCCCGGCCATACGGGCGTCGTCGCACTCGGCGAGGGCGGCGCGCAGGCACGCGTCGCGCACGGCCCGTGCGAGGGCCAGGCGGCGGGCCTGATCGGCGGCGACAGGCTCGGGGCGGCTCATGGTGACGGCGCCTTTCGCCCCTGATCGGGGCCCTGGGCCCTGCGCACCCGCACGGCGCAGACCTTGTACTCGGGGATCTTCGAGATCGGGTCCTGGGCGGACACGGTGAGCTGGTTGGCGCTCTTGCGGTCAGGCCAGTGGTAGGGGATGAAGACGGTGTCGGGGCGGATGGTGCTCACCACGCTGGCCTGGATGGTCATGCTGCCGCGGCGCGACTCGACGGTGGCCCAGTCGCCGTCGGCGATGCCGAGGCGCTCGGCGAGCGCGGGGTGCAGCTCGAGGCGCGGCTCGGGGTACTGGTCGACCAGCGGGCCGATGCGGCGCGTCTGGGTGCCGCTGAGGAACTGGCTGACGACGCGGCCGGTGGTGAGGAAGAGCGGGTACTCGTCGTCGGGGTCCTCGGCGGGCGGGGGGTAGGGCGCGAGGTTGAAGCGGGCCCTGCCGTCGGGGAAGTAGAAGGGGCCAGCGCCCTTGGCGACCGGGTTCCACGAGCCGGGCTCGAAGAGGCGCGGGGTGCCCGGGTGGCCCTCGTCGGGGCAGGGCCAGAACACTCCGCCGCCGGCCTCGATCTTCTCGTAGGTGATCCCGGCGTAGTCGGCGACCCCGCCGGCTGAGGCGCGGCGCAGCTCGTCGAAGATCTCGCGCGGCTCTTGGAAGGTGAACCCGCGCTCGCGGCCCAGGGCGGCGGCGATGTCCTGGATGATCCGCCAGTCCTGGCGGGCGTCGCCCGGCGGGCTAACCGCCTGGTTGATCTTGATCACGCGCCCCTCGATCTGGGTCACGGTGCCCTCGTCCTCCTCGTGGAGCGAGCCGGGGAGCACGACGTCGGCGTAGCGGGCGGTGTCGTTGAGGAAGAAGTCGATCGCGGCGTAGAACTCCAGCTTCTCGAGCTGGGCGCGCACGTAGCTGTTGTCGGGCAGCGAGACGACCGGGTTGAAGCAGATGCTCAGCAGCCCCTTGATCTCGCCCCGATCGATCTTGCGGAACAGCTCGTAGGCGTCCACGCCGGGCTGCGGCAGCTCGTCGGGCTCCATGCCCCAGACCCCGGCGACGTGGGCGCGGTGCGCGGGGTTGGCGAGGTCGCGGGCGCCGGGGAGCTGGTCGCACTTCTGGCCGTGCTCGCGCCCGCCCTGGCCGTTGGCCTGCCCGGTGATCGTGGCGTAGCCGCAGTTGGGGCGGCCGATCCGGCCCGAGGCGAGCACGATGTTGATCGCGCTGAGCACGTTCTGCACCCCGTGGCTGTGGTGCTCGATGCCGCGGGCGTGCAGCAGGAAGCTGGTCTTCGCGGTGCCCCACCACTCGGCGGCCTGGCGGATCGCCTTCTCGGCGATGCCGGTGGCCTGGGCGGTGCGGGCCGGCGTCCACTGCTCGACGCTGGCGGCGAGCTGCTCGAAGCCGACCGTGTGGCGCTCGATGAAGGCGTGGTCGAGCCAGTCGTGCTCGATCATCAGGCGCAGGATGCCGCTGAAGAGGATGACGTCGCGGCC
>DAOLDO010000791.1:0-3415 GCA_035327325.1 Chloroflexaceae bacterium
CACGACCGTGCCCCGCTCCTGGCGGGGGGCCCTGGTCGCGCTCGCGGTGCTGGCCGAGGAGGCGGGGGCTTGACGCGCCTGAACATCGCGGTGATCCCGCGGGAGGAGTGAGGCGGCGCTCGGCGATGAGCTTGGCGACGCCCCGGCCCGGGCGCGGGAGGGGTAGCGCGGCGACGACGACGAGGCCCCCGGCACATCGCCGGGGACCTCTTTTTGTTGGGTATTCGTAAGACCAGGTTGATCTGCCTCCAAAACCCTTGACGACCCCTATTGAGTATGCTATACTCATTCCAATGAGTTGAGTGTACTCAATTGAAGGAGCAAGGCAATGACCAGCACGCAGCTCGACACCCAGTTCCGCAAGCTCGGCTACTTCCTCATTCGGCGCAGCAACGTGGACGGCGCGTACTGGTTTGTGGGTAGCCAGCAGACACACAACGGCTGGAACTGCTCCAATCTGGTCGAGGCCAAGAGCCTGCTGGGTGCCCTGCGCGACAAGGCCGAGAACGGCGGTCAGATCATCCACGACGGCAGCGAGTGGGTGTGTGTGGAGGTCGCGTAGATGGCAAACAAGACAGAGCGCCGGGGGCGCGGCTTCGCTCCCAAGCGCATCACCATTACCGCTGAGGACGGCGCGGCGCTCCGCGAACTGCTCCGCAAGCGTCACGACTACAGCGCCGAGGAGGCTATACCGGCCATTCTCAGCGGCGAGCTGGCGACCGTGCTGCTTGACCCCGGCGTGCGTGCCCGGTTTGTGGCTTGGCTGGAGAGCCAGCCCGAGCACCCCGATCCCGACGTGGACGAGGCGATCAGAGCGGTCGCCCGGCAGCTTTGTTGAAACGACAGCCCGGCTAGTGGTGGCCGGGCTGTCAGTCTTTTTCAGACCAGATCAACCCGGTCTTACGAATAGCCTTTTTGTTTCCCCCTTGACGGGCGTGCTATAGTGTTCGCAATCCGCGCACAGCCGACGAGAGGGGGTGAGGGCGATTACTGACGAGGAGGTCAGGGCCGAGCTACGATCTGCGGTCGCGGAAGCGTCATCGCTGCGCCAGTGGGCGCGGCAGCACAAGCTCAGCCCGAGCTACGTGAGCGACGTGCTCAGCGAGGCCCGCCGGCCAGGCGAGAAGATCCTGGCGGCGCTCGGGCTCAGGCGGCAGATCGTGTATGAAGGGACTGACCAGGACGGAGAGAGGGCGTAGGGCCGGCGGCGCGCACACCGGGCAAGGGTCGCGCCGCCGGGCGGGGTCGACCGACTAGCGGACTAGCCGATCACCAGGAGTATACCGTATGAACTGGTTCCTCGACAGCATTGACCTCTCGGAGAACATCACGCGGGGCCTCAACGCCGTGCGCGGCGTGCGCGGGCTGGCCGCGCTCATCCTCGCCGGGGCGCTCGGCCTGATCTGCCTGGCCCTCGTGCCCCTGGTCTGGTTCTTCGACATTGACGCGACCATGATGGCGAGCGACCAGGCGCTGAACACGATCATGCCCACGCTGCCCGGCGAGGTGATGGGCATGGTGACGTTCATCACCCTCGGCCTGACGCTGATGCCCACGCTGGTCGAGCTGTTCGGCGCGCGCTTCGCCGCCGTCGGCATCCGCGTGGCCGCGGCCCTGGTCTACCTGTTCAGCGCCTTCGATATGCTCACGGACTGGCCGCGCGTGGTCGAGTTCTGCGAGGCGTTCCGCTCGCGCTTCGACGGCATGGGCCCGCTGGCCGGCTTTGGCTTCTGGCTGTTCCGGCTGCTGTTCCTGTTCCTGGCCTCGTTCGGATTCGAGCTGCTGCTCGTCGTGTTCGCCGTCTGCGCCCTGGCCCTGCTGCTGAACGGCATGAGCAAGGCGCCGGCCCGCGCCGGCTACGCCGAGTAGGGGGGCGCCAGTGAGTGACGCCACCTACGGCCCCGACATCCTCATCGCGCTCGTCTCAACCGCCACATTTGGCGGTTGGGGCCTGGCGGGCGCCGCGGTGTTCTCACTGGCCCGCCACTCCCCGGTCGTGCGCGACGGGGTGTCACAGCTCGCCCCGCAGCTCGCCGACGCCCGGCGACGGCTCCCCGAGCTGTTGACCGCGACCCCCGCGCGGCACGCCCTGGCCCGACGCCCTGGCCCTGCCGGCGCGCCCACGCCGCCCGCGCTGTTCGCTGAGCTGGAGGCGCCCCCGCACCGCCTGATCGTCGGGCACACCGGGGGCGGCAAGACCACGCTGATGCACCATCTGGCGACGGCGTGGGCCGCGCAGCAGCAGCAGGTCGTGGTGATTGACCCCGACGCCGCGCCGGGCCAGTGGCCCGGCTGCACGGTGGCCGGCGGGGGCGACGACCGCGACGGGGCCGCGCGGGCGCTCGCCAGCGTGGCGCAGGTGGTCGCACAGCGGCGCCAGGAGCGGGCGCAGGGACGGCGCGCGTTTCCGGCGCTCCACCTCGTCATTGACGAGGCCCACGACGTGCTGCCCGACGTGCCCGGCGCGTTCGAGGTGTTCGAGGATGTGGCCCGGCGCGGGCGCAAGATTGGCGTTCGCCTCACCCTCGGCGTGCAGGACAAGCAGGTTAAGACGCTCGGCCTCGAGGGGCGTAGCGAGCTGCTGCGGAACTTCGTCAAGGCCGACGTGTTCAAGGGCCGCGACGGGCGCCGCGTGGCGCGCCTGGAGGATACGTTGACGGGCCGCCACGTTGACCACCCCGTGCCGACGCTGCGCGACCCTGAGACCCTGATCCGCGACGCCCGCCGCCCCGTGCCCGCCGACGCCCCGCGCGCCGAGGCCGTGACCATGCGCGTGCCCGCGCGCGGCCCGGCCGACGAGCCCGCCGCCCTGCTGGCCACGCTCATGGCCGAGCTGCCCGCCGATGTGCGCGCCGCCGTGCCGAGCATCAGCCCCGAGCGCGAGCGGCGCCTAGCGGCTATCCTGGCAGGGCGGGGCGTTCCTGCGCATCAGGACGCCGAGATAACGCCTGCCCGTTCCGTTACTGTTCCTAGTAACGGTAACGGTGACGCCCGTTCCGCCGTGGCCGTCGAGGCGAGTAACGGCGGGGGCGTCACCGTCAACGTGCAGCAGATCGCGGGCGGGCGGGCGATGCCGAAGTCGGGCGGGCTGAACGTCAAGGCGCGTCGGCTGCGCGCCACCTATCGCACGGCCGGCGCCGAGGGCGTGCCGTTCCGGGCCGCCTACGAGCAGCACGGCGGGAGCCGCAACGATGTATTCCGGGCGTGGCAGGCCGGCCGCGCGACACGAAAGGACGCATAGATGCGACGCAGGATCGCCCCGTTCCTTGATCTGCTTGACGCGCGGTATCTGCCGCTGCTGTTCGTCGCCACGCCGCAGGCGTACACCGTCTACGCGTGGCTCCTGGCCGACGGCGCGCCGGCCATCGTCGCCATCCTCGGCGGGCTCGGCTTCGAGTTCGTCTACGTGGGCGCG
>DAOLDO010000792.1:0-3415 GCA_035327325.1 Chloroflexaceae bacterium
GGGCCGCCACCAGCCGGCGACGGGGCACGACATCGCCCCGCGGCAGCGGCGGGGGGAAGCCTGGGCTGCGCCCGCCAGTCGAGGGAGGGCCCAGGAGGAGCTCCAGGGGCGCGGCACCGCCGCGCCGCGCCCCGGCACTATAGCCCCAGCTCGCCCGCGGCGCTCGCGTGGCCCTCGCGGGCCAGGGCCCCGGCCAGGAGGTAGTCAATCACGTCGGCGGCGCCGTAGCGCGCCCGGCCCTCCAGGAACGTCCCGATGTGGAGCAGGTCGTCGCCGCTGGTGAGCAGGGGCGGCTCGGCGCCGTCGCCGCGGGCCTGGCCGAGGCCGACGTTGGCCATCAGCGCGTTGCAGAGGCACTTGCGCCCCTCGGTCTCCTCGATCGCGCCGCCCTTGGCCACGTAGGTGTCGATCGGCTCGCTGGCGCAGCGGTAGGCCAGCTTGCCGTCCTCGTCGCGGAAGGCCGTGCGCAGATAGCCCAGGTCGCAGATGCGGGCGCGCTTCGCGTCCACCGCGGGGTAGCCCGCCCAGCTGACCACCTTGAAGGGGTAGCCGGTGGGCGAGGCGCGGGGGTCGGTGCGCACCTCGACCTCGCCGCGGGCCGCGGCGTGCAGGACGGGGCCCTTGTACTCCTCGGCGAGGCCCGACTCGTCGCAGTAGGCGAAGAGGGTGCCGACCTGGATGCCGTTCGCGCCGGCGTCGAGGGCGCGGCGCAGGCCCTCGGGCGAGCCGGCGCCGCCGGCGATCCAGAAGGGCAGGCCGAGCTGGGCGATCTTGGCCAGGTCCACCTCGTCGCGGGGGCCGTAGACCGGCTCGCCGCGCTCGTTGAGCTGCATCTCGCCGCGGGGCGGGGCGTTGTGGCCGCCGGCGGTCGGGCCCTCGATCACGAAGCCGTCCACCCGGCCGCCGGCCTTGCGGGCCATCATGGTCGCCAGGGAGTTGCTCGCGATGATCGGGAAGAACATGGGGCGGCGCAGGGCGGGCGGTGGCCCCGCCCAGTGGTCCATGGGCGTGAAGGTGATCTGCTCGGCCGCGCCGGCGCCGGCGCCCTCGACGTCGAAGGCGATCGCGGCGGGGCGGTGCTCGGCCATGGCGTCGAGGGCGGCCGGGATGTCGCGGGGGATGCCGGCGCCCATCAGCACGACGTCAACGTTGGCGAGCATGGCCCCGTAGAGCATGGCCAGGTTGGGCAGCTGCACCTTGGTGAGCAGATTGATGCCCACCATGCCGGCGTGCCCCTCCTTGGCCAGCCAGACCTCGACGAAGGCGGCGAGCATCAGGATCTGCTCGCGCGCGTGGCTCACCCCGTCGCGGAACAGGGGCAGCAGCTTGTAGAGCTGGCCGGGCTTGCGGCCCTCCGGCAGGAAGTAGCGCCTGAGGGCGCCCTCGGCCACCTCGGGCAGGGGGAAGTGCGCGATGGCGCGCCGCATATGGCCGCCCGGGTCGCCGTCCTGCAGGCGGCGCAGCAGCACGGTGTCGATCCCGGTGCCCGAGACGACGCCGAGCTGACCGAGGCGCGCCACGGTCTGGGCCAGCCGCCAGTCGGAGATCGCGACGCCCATGCCGCCCTGGATGATCATCGGGAGGGCCGCTGCTGACATATCAGGTCCTCTCTGCCGTGTTCTAAACTAAGTCGAGCAAACCGCTCGCCGTGCATTATACGCGAGGCCGTCGTAGGCGCGGTCAGGAGAAGCCCCCGCGGCGTGCAGATCTCGCCACCCGCCGCCCGCAGGCAGATGAAAAAAATCGGGGCGAATTCTCAGCTTTCGCGGACCGGAATCGAACTATCATGAAAGTATCGCCGCGCTGAGCACTGGAACTCCTAATGACTGAACCGCCCTCCCCGCCCCCCGGCGGGTGGCGCGAGCGTCTGCGCAGCCTGCGGGCGCGCATCGCCCAGGCCCGCGCCTTCTCCCTCGGGGTGCTCGCCGCCCTGGCGGCGCTGCTGCTCTACAACGCCGCCTTCCCCGCCCCGCGGCCCCTGACCGCCGGGCAGGTGGGCGAGGTCGTCGCCGAGGCCATGGCCTCGGCCACGCCGGCCCCGGCCCGCTCGACCCTGATCTACGAGGCGATCCGGCCCTCGCTCGTGCTGGTCGAGGCCGCCGGGGCCGAGGGCGGCGCCGAGTCCGGCCTGGGCAGCGGCGTGGTGGCCAGCGACGCGGGCGTCATCCTGACCAGCCTCCATGTGATCGCAGGGTCGAGCGCGATCACCGTCACCTTCGCCGACGGCACCCGCTCGCCCGCCCGGGTGCTCGCCGAGGAGCCCGCCGCCGACATCGCCGTGCTCCAGGCCCTCGCGCCGCCCCAGCCCCTCGTCCCCGCCACCCTGGGCAACCCGGGCGCCGTGCGCGTCGGCGACGAGGCTTACGTGGTCGGCCACCCCCTCGGGCTCTACGCCTCGATGAGCGCAGGCGTCGTCTCGGGCCTCGACCGCTCGTTCCGGCCGCCCAACAGCGGGCAGACCCTGACCGGCCTGATCCAGGTTGACGCGGCGGTCAACCCGGGCAACTCGGGCGGCCCGCTGCTCAACCGCGACGGCCACGTGATCGGAATCGTCGCCGGCCTGGTCAACCCCACCCGGCAGGAGGTCTTCATCGGGCTCGGCTTCGCGGTCCCGATCAATGTCGCCGGCGGCGCCGCCGGCCTGCCGCCCTACTGACCGCAGGCTGGCTGGATCGGGGGGGATCAGCTTTTACCACGAAGAGCACGAAGGGCGCGAAGGGTATCCGTTCGCCTGTACCGCCTTCGCCTGGCCCAACCGCACGAGAGGCTCAGAAGAACTCGCCGCAGCACAGCCTCGCTCGCACCTTCGTGATCTTCGTGGCCTTCGTGGGAAAGAGTCGCTCGCCAATGTTCGCCGAGCCAGCGTGAGAGGAGCCCGCATCTGATGGAACCACGAGCGAGCGCAGGGCCGAGGGCCGCCGGCCTGATGGAGCGCGTGCTCTACGAGGTCAAGAAGATCATCGTCGGCCAGGACCTGTTGCTCGAGCGGCTGGCCGTGGCCCTGCTGGCCCGCGGCCACATCCTGGTCGAGGGCGTGCCCGGCCTGGCCAAGACCATGACGATCAAGACCATGGCGGAGGTGATCGGCGGCGAGTTCAAGCGCATCCAGTTCACGCCCGACCTCGTCCCGGCCGACCTGGTCGGCACGCGCATCTACAACCAGAAGACCGGCGAGTTCAACACCGCCCTCGGCCCGGTCTTCACCAACCTGCTGCTGGCCGACGAGATCAACCGCGCGCCCGCCAAGGTGCAGAGCGCCCTGCTCGAGGTGATGCAGGAGCGCCAGGTGACGATCGGCCGCGAGACGCACAAGGTGCCCCGCCCCTTCCTGGTCCTGGCCACCCAGAACCCTGTCGAGACCGAGGGCACCTACCCGCTGCCCGAGGCCCAGGTGGACCGCTTCATGCTCAAGGTG
>DAOLDO010000793.1:0-3415 GCA_035327325.1 Chloroflexaceae bacterium
TGCTGGTCGGGGGGGGCAGGCGCGTCGGGCGGCGGGGCGCTGAACGCCTTCGTGCCGACCTTCTTGATCAGACCCATGGCAACACCTCAGTGGCGGACAGACACCCAGCGAGCGCCCCCATTATAGGCGCTGGGCGTACCACTAGCAAGGGTGGACGGCGCGGGCGCGCCCCTCCCTATCAGTTTTGTCATACCGGGTGCAGCCCCGGGAAGGCCAGGCCGGCCGCCTCGTCGAGGCCGCGCATGAGGTTCATGCACTGCACGGCGCTGCCGGCGGCGCCCTTCATCAGGTTGTCGATCGCGCAGATGCTGACGATGCGGCCCGTGGCCTCGTCGAGGGGGAAGCCGAGGTCGGCGAAGTTGCTGCCCGCCAGGATCTTCGGCTCGGGGTAGCGGTAGATGCCCTGGCGCTCCTTGACGACACGCACGAAGGGCTCGTCCTTCGCGAAGGCCCTATAGGCATGCCACAGCTCCTTCTCGCTCACCGGGCGCGCCGCGAAGACGTGGGCGGTGGCCAGGGCGCCGCGCACCAGCTCCACCGAGGTGATCGAGAGGTGCACGTCGCGCAGCCCCGTCACCTGCTCGACCTCGGCGGTGTGCCTGTGGCCCACGGGCGCGAACGAGCGCACCGCGCCGGCCCGCTCGGGGTGGTGGCTGCTGTCGCTCGCGGAGGCCCCGCCCTCGGACGAGCCCACTTTGACCTCGACCACGACCGGCCTTGTTACGTCAACCAGCCCGGCGCGCACCAGGGGCAGCAGGGCCAGGCTGGTGGCGGTGGCGTTGCAGCCGACGCCGCTGGCGTAGGGGGCGCCGCGCAGGGCCGCGCGGCTGACCTCGGGCAGCCCGTAGACGAAGCGGCCGAGCCACTCGGGGGCGGGGTGGGGCGCGCCGTACCAGCGGGCGTAGGCGTCGGCGTCGGCCAGCCGGAAGTCGGCCGAGCAGTCCACGATCGTGCCGGCCAGCCCCGCGTAACGCTCGATGGCCCGGGCCGCCTCGCCGTGGGGGAGGGCCAGGAACAGCACGTCGCACGGCTCGAGCCGGTCGGGGTGCACGAATTGTAAGGGCGCTCCGGCGCGGCTGCCCGCCGCGCGCCCGCGCAGGTTGGGGTGGACCTGGTGGAGGTAGCGGCCGGCGTTGCGCCCGCTGGTGGCCTGGGCGACCTCGACCTCGGGGTGCCAGAGCAGCAGCCGCAGCAGCTCGCCCCCCACGTAGCCCGAGGCGCCGACGACGCTCGCGCGCACGGTCATCGCCCCCTCCCCGCCGCCACGACGTAGTCAACGATCCGGGCGGGGATGTCCACGCCGGTCGTGTCGATCGAGTTGCGGAACTCCATGGTGTAGTTGACCTCGTTGACCAGGAGTCGGCCGTCGCGAGTCTCGAGCAGGTCAATCGCCACCACGCCGCCGCCGACGGCCCGGGCGGCGCGCAGGCTGATCTCGGCGAGCTCGGGGGTGACGGGGCAGTTCGTGGCGACGCCGCCGCGGGCGGTGTTGGTGATCCAGTGGGGGCTGGCGCGGTAGATCGCGGCGATGCACTCGTCGCCCACGACGAACGAGCGGATATCCCGACCGGGCTTGTCCACATACTGCTGGATGTAGAAGATCGAGTGCTGGTAGCTGCCGAGCACGTCGCGGTGCTCGAGGATGGCCTCGGCGGCGTCGCGGTCGTTGATCTTGCTGACCATGCGGCCCCAGGAGCCGACCACCGGCTTGAGCACCACGGGGTAGCCGAGCTGCTCCATGGCGGCCAGGGCGCTCTCGGGGGTGAAGGCGAGCAGGCAGGCGGGGGTTGGCACCTCGGCGTGGACGAGGGCCTGGGTGGTGAGGAACTTATCGCCGCAGGTGACGGCGACCTGGTAGGTGTTGACCGTGGGCACGCCGGCGTCGCCCAGGATCTTCAGCATGTAGAGGGCGCGGCTATGCTGGATGCAGCGCTCGAGCACCACGTCGAACGGGTACTCGCGCCGGTGCAGGTCGAAGACCTGCTCGCGGTCGTCAATCTTCGCGTAGGGCAGGCCGCGCCGCTCAAGCTCGGTGAAGAGCAGCTTCTCCTCGGCGCGGACGCGGGAGCACAGGACACCGATGCGCATAGGGACCTCCCTGGCATAACACTTGCCACCCCAACCGGCGTGACCAACCGGTCGACAACGATACGGAGGCAAGCCCGATGAATGAAACGATGCGTATCGCTACGCACGCCACCTTCGACGCCGGCATGACCATCTGGGTCGGCGGCAACCTGTTCGGCATCGCAGCCCTCAACCCCGCCGCCAGCAAGGCGTCCCTGCCGAGCGACCGCGGCGCCGTGGTCAACCAGGCCTGGGAGAACTTCATCCCCTTCGGCCTGGGCAGCGCGGCCGCCATCGCCGCGGGCTGGGCGGGCATGCGCCTCACCGACCCGCGCCTGGCCAGCCCCGAGCTGGCCCCGTTCACCCGCGTCCAGGACATCGCCGTGGCCAGCATCGTCGCCCTGACCCTGGTCGGCGGCGTGCTCAACCGCAAGACCGCCGAGAGCGTGCCGGGCGACCGCACGCCCATGGAGGACGGCCTGACCCCCTCCGAGGGCGCCCCGGCCGAGGCCAAGCAGGGCCTGATGGGCCTGCGCCTGGTGGCGGCCGGCAACCTGATCGCCGGGGCCACCCTGATGACCACGGCGGCGATCATCGAGCAGAAGCTCATGGACGCCAGCATCAGGTCGCCCATACTCGCGCTGAAGGGCGCCAAGGCCATCGCCGGCGCCGCGGGCGACAAGGCCATGACCGTGGCCAAGGGCCTGGCCGCCACCGAGCTTGTGCGCCGCGGCGCCAAGATGGTCGGCCAGAGCTGGGGCCGGGAGCCCGAGCCCCGCAGCCGCTGGCAGCAGCTCGGCGACCAGGCCCGCGAGCGCTTCGCCCGGGCCGCCTGAGCGAAGACCAGAGACCCGGAGACCGGGCGCGACCCACCGGCAACAGCGGGGCGCGCCTGGCCTCCCGGCTCCCGGTCTCCAGGCCCTGATCACTCCCCCCAGTCCTCCTCCACCTCGGGGGCCAGGGCCAGGGCGGGCGGGGTGAGGCTGACCACCTCGAGCTCGGCCCCGCAGTCGGGGCAGGCCACGATCTCGCTTTCCAGCGTGTCGGCGGGCAGGGCCACGTCGGCGGCGCACTCGGGGCATGTGGCGTTCATGGTCGTCGTCCTTTCGTGAGGGGTGCGGGGGCGCAGCGCGCTGCGCCCTTACGATTCGCCCTACAGTCGCTCCAGCACGGCCTCGGTCACGGCGGCGGTGGTGGCCCGGCCGCCCAGGTCGGGCGTGCGCGGGCCGTCGCGCAGCGTGACGGCGGCGGCAGCGCGCAGGCGGGCCGCCTCCGCCGGCCCGCCCCCCCCCTCCAGCACCATGGCCGCGCCCTCGACGGGCGGCCTGGGGGTGGCCACGCCCCGCCC
>DAOLDO010000794.1:0-3400 GCA_035327325.1 Chloroflexaceae bacterium
CCGAGGGCGTGGCCGTGGACGACGGGGACCGCGTGGATCTGGCGCGCCACCTGTGGGATGGATCGTCCGCGGCCTGAGTCCCTAGCCGCGCTCGAGCTCGAGCAGGTAGTGGTCGGCGAGCCGGGGCAGGGGCGGCAGGGTCTCGAAGCGGCGCTCGAGGCGGTGCAGGGCCCAGAGGGCGGCGGGGTGGGCGGACGCCCAGGGCTCGGCGTAGCTGGGGGGCAGGAGGGCGCCCACGGCGGCGACGCGGCGCGGGCTGAACCAGGGCGCGAAGGCTTTGATCAGGGCGCCGACGCGGGGGTAGGTGATGGTGAGCCCGCGCCAGGCCGCGCCGCCCGGCGCGAGGCGCCTCAGGGCCTTGCGGGCCTCGCCGCGACGCAGGAACCAGCCCCACTCCCACGGCACCGCGGGCCCCATTACGCAGAGGGCGACGGGCGCGCCGGGGCGCAGCAGGCGCGCCAGCCCCGCCGCCACGCCCGCGAGGTCGGCCACGCAGTTGAGGCCGCCGAAGTTCGCGAGGGCGCCGTCGAACAGGGCTGGGGGCTGAGGGCTGAGGGCTGAGGGCCGAGCCAGAGCGGCGATGTCGAGGCGGCGCACCTCGACCATGGTCTCCAGGCCGAGGCGGGCGATCTTGGCCCGTGTCACCTCCAGCATGCCCCCCGAGACGTCGGTGGCGAGGACCCGCACGCCGCGGGCGGCGAGGTGGGCGGCGTCCTCGCCGGTGCCGCAGCCCAGCTCGAGCACGCGCTGGCCCGGCGCGAAGAGGGCGTCGAGGCGGCGCCAGACGGCCTCGCGCATGAGCCGGCCGACGGCGCCGCGGGTGAAGCTGTCGTCGTAGCCCTCGGCCATGGCGTCGAACGGGGACGAAGGACCGGGGACCGAAGACCAGGGACCAACAGCGCCACCTGTCCGACACTGGTCTCTGGCCTCTGGTCTCTGGTCTTCCGCCGTCACGCCTCGACCTCGTCCGCCGAGGCGAGGAGGCCGGCGCGGGCCTCGGCGGCGGCGGCGTACTTCGCGGCGGCGGCGGTCGGGTCGCTGCCCTCCAGGCGGAAGCCGGCCACCTCGTTGCGCAGCCAGGCGTCGGCGAAGCGGTAGTAGCGGCGCGAGTGGCGCCCCCTGATCGTGTAGTCGCGGTCGGTGGCGCTCGCCCAGTCCTGCTCCAGGGCGAGCCGGCCCTCGACGGCCTGGTGGTAGGGCGTGTTCTTGATCGGGTAGGCGACGGTGGTGAAGAAGATGTCGGGGTTGGCCCGCTTGACGTGCTCGACGGTGGCCTCGATGTCCTCGAGGGTCTCGCCGTCGTAGCCCCACATGAGGAACATGCCGACCTCGATGCCGTGGCGCTGGGCGGCCTTGGTGGCCCACTGGACCTGCTCGACGGTCACGCCGCGGCGCATGGCGTCGAGGACGCGCTGGCTGCCGCTCTCGGAGCCGATCCAGACGCGGTAGCAGCCGAGCTCGGCGAGGGTGGCGACGACCTCCTCCTTCAGCATGCGGTCGGCGCGCGAGATGGTCTCGAAGGGCAGCCTGAGGCCGCGCCGCTTGAGCTCGGCGTTGTACTCGAAGAGCCACCTGTGGTTGATCGTGAAGACGTCGTCGGCGTACCAGACCTGCTCGGGCCTGTAGGTCTCGTGGATGAACTGGAGCTCGTCGGCGCAGTCGGCGACGCTGCGGCGGCGGTGCGAGTAGCCGAAGACGGCGTGCGAGCACCACCTGCACTTGTAGGGGCAGCCGCGGGCGGTGATCAGGTTGACGCTGCCCATGCCATGGTGGGTGCGCCACGTGTCTATGTACCGGGGGAGGTCGATCTGGGCGCGGTCGGGCCAGGGGAGGCTGTCAATGTCGGCGATCTGGGGGCGCTCGGGGTTGTGCTGGGCGAGGCCCAGCTCGTCGCGGAAGACCGTTCCCTGGAGGCCGTGGAGGCGGTGGGGGCCGTGCCGGGCGAGGGCGGGCAGCAGCTCGGCGAGGGTGGCCTCGCCCTCGCCGACGACGACCACGTCGGCGCCGTGGTCGAGGTACTGCTCGGGGTAGTTGGCGCTCTCGGGGCCGCCAACCACGACGGTCCAGCCGCGCCGCTTGGCCTCGCCCATGATCCAGACGACGTTGCCGCGGGTGATCAGGTTGGTGTAGATGCCGAGCACGCCGGGGCCCTCGTCGAGGCGCGCGACGAGGGCCTCTCTGCTGCTGAAGGTGGTGTCGAAGATCGCGACGGCGAAGCCCTCGCGGCGCAGGTAGGCGGAGATGTAGAGCAGCCCGAGGGTGGGGTAGGGCTTCATGATCTGGCGCTCTTTCTCGTCCTCCCAGAGGAAGTAGCCGTGGGTGAGCAGGATGTCGGGCATCAGTTGTACTCCTTGCTGAGGTCGGGGGCGGCGAGGCTCAGGTAGCCCTTGGCGACGACGGTGGGGGCCTCGCTGCGCTCGGCGGCCTCGAGCTGGCCGAGCCTGAGCCAGTCGGCGGCGAGGGCGGCGAGGGCGTCCCGGAGCTCGGCGGGCTCGCGGCCGGGGGCGGCGAGGGCCTGGTGGAGCTCGAGCTCGCGGTGGAGCAGACGATGCAGGTGGCGGTAGAAAGGCGAACGGTAGGTGCCCTGGAAGATCATGGCCAGGTCGCCGCTGTCGGTCCAGTTGGTCTTGGGGCCGAGCTGCTCGCGCACGAGCTGGTGGAACCTGGTGCCGGGGAGGGGGTAGCTGACGCTGACGCCGATGTCGTCGGGCAGGGCGGCGCGGACGAGGCCCACGGTGGCCATGATGTCCTCGAAGGTTTCGCCGGGGTAGCCGAACTGGATGAAGAAGCAGGCGCGGATCCCGGCGCGGCGCAGACGCTCGCGGGCGGCGAGGATCTGCGCGACGGTGGTGCCCTTGTCCATGGCGTCGAGGATCTTCTGGCTGCCGCTCTCGGCGCCCATCCAGACCTCGGCGCAGCCGGCCGCCTTGAGGCCGGCGACGGCCTCGTCGGTCATCAGGTCGGCGCGGGACTGGATCATGAAGGGGACGGCGGCGTCGCGGGCGGCGACCTCGCGCCCGAAGGCGGCGACCCACTGGGGGCGCAGGCCGAAGATGTCGTCGGCGAACCAGATATGGTCGGGCCCGTAGGTGGCCTTGAGGTGGGCGAGCTCCTCGGCGACGGCGGCGGGCGAGCGCATGGCGTAGCGCTGGCCCCAGATCGGCTTCGCGCACCAGTTGCAGTGGAAGGGGCAGCCGCGGGTGCTGACCATGTTCAGGCTGAAGAAGCCGTGGGCGCCGCGCCAGGCCGCCCTGTAGCGCTCGACGTCCACCAGGTCCCAGGCGGGCATGGGGAAGACGTCGGGGTGGCGCTCGACGGGGCGCCTGGCGGTGTGGGCGAGGCCGTCGGGCGCGGCGGGGGCGGGCAGGACCAGGCCGGGGGTGTGGGGTAGGGGGACGGG
>DAOLDO010000795.1:0-3398 GCA_035327325.1 Chloroflexaceae bacterium
GGGAGGTGGGAGGTGGGAGGTGGGAGGTGGGAGGTGGGAGGTGGGAGGTGGGAGGCGGTGATTGTGGCGGGCTCACACCTCACAGGGCGAGCGGAGCGAGCGACTCAGCCCTCGCGCCTGCGCGGTAATGGCGACGGGCGCCGTTCATAGCTGTGTAGTAGCGCGCGACAGGCCGGGCGCTCGAGCCGGGCGGGACTACGGATGACTTGCGGTTGGCGTTGGGGCGCCCCGGCGTGGGCGCCCACGTTGGGGCGCCCTTACGTCCTGATAGACATCTGTGGTCCTATGGTAGAGCGATGACGACCACGCCGACGCCCCCCAACCTGACGGCCCTGCGCGAGCATCTGGCGCCCGACCTGGCGGCCTACCTGGAGCGCGCGGGCGACCTGCCGGCGGGGGCGCGGGCCCGCCTCGCAGGCGACCTGCGGGCCCGGCTGGCCGCGTGCGCCGCCTTCATGCCCGCCCGCGTCGTGCGGGCCCAGCTGGCCGAGCCGCGCCCGGGCCAGGTGAGCGGCGCCTTCTGGGAGGGCAGCCTGCTCTTCGCCGACCTCTCGGGCTTCACCGCCCTCTCCGAGCGCCTGAGCGTGCTCGGACGCCAGGGCGCCGAGGAGGTCAGCGCCGTGGTCAGCCGGCTCTTCGACGCCCTGCTGGCCGAGGTCCACGCCCGCCAGGGCGTGCTGCTCAAGTTCGGCGGCGACGCCCTGACCGCCTTCTTCGACGCCGAGGGCCTGGGCGCGGCCCACGGGGCCGCCGCCGCCGCCGCCGCCCTGGCCATGCAGCGGCGCATGGCCGAGTTCGTCGGCCTGCGCACCAGGGCGGGCACCTTCACGCTCAGGCTGCGCGTCGGCGTCCACAGCGGGCGCGTCTTCGCCGCCGAGGTGGGCGACGTGAGCCACATCGAGCTGGTCGTCACCGGCCCCGAGGTCAACCGCGTGGCCCTGGCCCAGGAGATCGCCGAGCCCGGCCAGGTGGTGGTGAGCGACCAGACCGCCGAGCTGATTCCCGGGGTGACCTTGCGCCGCGCCGGCCGCGGCTTCCACCTGCTCGCGGCCCTGCCCCACCCCGACCTGCCGCCGCCCCCGCCCGACCCCGTGGCCCGCCACGGCCCCGACGACCTGCCGGCCCTCGCTCGCCTCGCCGAGGAGCTGGCCGCCCTGCGCCCCTACCTGGTGCGCGGCCTGCCCCGCCGCTTCCTCGAGGCCACCGAGACGGGCCTGGGCGAGTTCCGGCCCGTCAGCGTGCTCTTCGCCAACCTCCACGACTTCAGCGCCCTGCTGATGGGGCTGCGCGACGACCCCGCCACGGCGGCGGCCGTGTTCAACGCCTACTACCGCCGCGCCCAGGCCGTGGTCCACTTCTACGATGGGATCATCAATAAAGTGGATATGTACACCCACGGCGACAAGCTCATGGCTCTCTTCGGCGCGCCGGCGGCCCACGAGGACGACCCGACCCGCGCCGCCCGCGCCGCCCTGGATCTCGCCGCGGCCCTGGAGGAGGCGAACGCGGAGATCGCGGCCCTGCTCGGGGAGACCAAAGACCAAAGACCAAAGACGCAGGCCGAGCAGGGCGGCAATAGCGGGGCCCTGGTCTTTGGTCCTTCGTCCCTGGTCCTCGCGCAGAAGATCGGCATCAACACCGGCACCGTCTTCGCGGGGCGGGTGGGCGGGGCGACGCGCTACGAGTACACGGTGATGGGGCCGGCGGTGAACCTGGCGGCCCGCCTGATGGCCGCGGCGGGCGACGGCGAGGTCCTGCTCTCGCCGTCGGCCAGGGCCGCGGTCGCGGGCCAGATCCGGCTGGAGGACGCCCCCCCGCTCAGGCTGAAGGGCATCGCCGAGCCCGTGGTCCCCGCGCGGGCCGTGGGGGTGGGCGGCGGCGCCACGGCGCTGCCCGACGCGGGCGGGCCCCCGCAGGTCCAGGCCGTGCCCCTGATCGGGCGCGACGCCGAGCTGGCCGCGCTGGTCGAGGCGGGCGCGGCGGCCCTGGGCGGCAGGGGGCGCGCCCTGGCCCTGGTGGGCGAGGCGGGCGCCGGCAAGACGCGCCTGGCCGAGGAGCTGCTGCAGGCCCTGGTGATGGCCAGCGTGGCCCCGGGGCAGCCGGGCGTGCCCGCCTTCGAGATGCTGATCGGCGAGTGCCAGAGCTACGAGCAGCGTACGCCCTATGCGGCCCTGCGCGGCCCGCTGAGGGGCCTGCTCAGCCTGGGCGCCCTGGGCGCGGCCCCCGACCTGGAGGGCCACCTGGCCGCGCGGGTGCGCCAGCTCGCCCCCGAGCTCGAGCGCTTCACCCCGCTGCTCGGCGACGCCCTGGGCCTGCGCCTGGCCGAGAGCCCGCTCACCGCCTCGCTCACCCCTGAGCAGCGCCACGACCGCCTCCAGGAGCTGGTGGTGGCCCTGTTCCAGGGCTCGGCCCGCCGCGACCCCCTGCTGGTGCTGGTCGAGGACCTGCACTGGGCCGACCTGCCCGCCCAGGAACTGCTGGGCCGCCTGGCCGCCGTCGCCGAGGGGCTGGCCCTGCTGCTGGTCTTCACCTACAGGCCCGAGCCGCCGATCGAGGCGCCCTGGGACGACCTGCCGCTGACCGAGCGGCTGGTCCTCGGCGAGCTCTCGGGCCGCGACAGCGCCGCGCTCCTGGCCGCCCTGCTCGGCGGCAGCCCGCCCCCGGCCATCTTGCCCCTGCTCGACCGAACCCAGGGCAACCCCTTCTTCATCGAGGAGCTGGTGCGGGCCCTGGTGGCCGCGGGGGTGCTGCGGCGCGACGGCGACGGCCAGTGGGCCCTCGACCGCAGGCTCGACGAGGTGGAGCTGCCCAAGAGCATCGAGGGCCTGCTGATCGCCCGCCTCGACCGGCTCGACGAGCCGCGCCAGGAGCTGGTCCAGGTGGCCTCGGTGATCGGGCGCCGCTTCCAGCGCCCCGTGGTCGAGGGGGTCTACGCGGGCCCCGCCAGCCTCGACGAGAGCCTGGCCCGCCTAATCAGCTTCGAGCTGATCCAGGCCGAGCAGCTCGACCGGGCCCTGGCCTACCTGTTCCGCCACGCCCTGCTGCGCGACGTGGCCTACGAGGGCATCCTCTTCGCGCGGCGGCGGGTGCTGCACGGGCGGGTGGCCCGCCGCGTCGAGGAGCTGAGCCGGGAGCAGCCCGACGACACCCTGGCCATCCTGGCCTGGCACTACCTCCAGGCCGAGGATTGGGAGCGGGCCCTCGACTACCACCTGCGGGCGGGCGACCAGGCCGCCCTGCGCTTCGCCAACCGCGACGCCCTGGCCCTCTACGGGGCGGCGCTCGAGATTGCGTCGCGCCTGGCCGACGGGGACGATCCGGCCAGGCGCGCCGGCCAGGTGGCGGCCCTCCATGAGCGCAGCGCCGACCTGCGGCTGCTGCTCGGCGAGTACGACGCC
>DAOLDO010000796.1:0-3395 GCA_035327325.1 Chloroflexaceae bacterium
GACCCTGATGAGCAACGACCTGCGCCGCCTGCCCTTCGTTGTCGGCCTCAGCCGCGCCGCCATGGGCACCGTGCGCGCCAATATCGCCCTGAGCATCGGCATCAAGCTGGTCTTCCTGGCCCTCGTGCTGGCGGGCATGGGCACTATGTGGATGGCCGTCCTCGCCGATATGGGCACCTCGCTCCTCGTCACGCTCAACGGTATGCGCCTGCTCGGCTACCGCGGGCGCGGCGAGCCGGCGGCGGCGGGCCGCGACGGCTGACCGCCCCGCCCGTCTGCCGCCCGCCGTCCGTGCCTGCGCCCCCTCTCCCACGTGGAGCAGGGGGCGCTCAGCATTGCGCGGCGGCTTGGCGGCACTGCGACGGGGACCAGCACTGGTTCGGGCCAGAGGCCCTGCGCGATCGAGTAAACGCATAGCGCGATCGCGTAATCCCAATTCCTGCTGGCGACGCCGCAGACCTCACCCCCGCCGCTGCGAGGACGCTCTACCCAGCACTCGCATGGTGCATGTTGCATATTGCATTCGCAGGGGCCGCGTGCTCGCGGAACCAGTCGTCGCACGCCGCGACGACCTCGTCCCAGAAGGCCGGGGCGCTCGACCAGTGGCCGTAGTCCAGCTCGGCGTAGCGCTTTGGGCCGCCCAGGCGCTCGTAGTTGCGCCGGGTGATGGCCGGGTCAACCATGCGGTCGCGGGCCTGGTTGAGCACCAGCGTCGGCACGGTGTTGCGCTCGAAGGGCACGGCGGGCGGCGTCGTGAGGTTGCTCGCCACCTGGCGCAGCGACAGCCGCGCGGGCGGGATCGGGTCCGCGTCCCAGCGCCGCTGGAACGCCGCGTCGCGGTCGTCCATCAGCCGGTCGAAGCGGGCCAGCCAGCGCCCCGGCAGCCGCAGCCAGTCCACGGGCCGCAGCAGCCGCAGCAGCGCGCGCACGAGCCCCGGCCCGCCCGGCAGCGCGGCGAGCGGGGCGAGGCGCGAGAAGCGCAGCGCGTCGTCGCCTCCGAAGTCGAACAGGTTCAGGCAGGCGATGGCCGCGACAGGCGCGCCCGCCGCCGCGGCGTAGTAGCTCAGGGCCCCGCCGACGCTGCCCCCGGCGAGGTGGACCGGCCCGCGGAACTGGCCCCGCGCCCAGCGCGCCGCGTCCACGATGTTCTGCGCGCACTCGGCGATCGTGTAGTCGCCGCGCGCGCCGCCCGAGAGGCCCTGGCCGCGCTGGTCCGGCAGCACCACCGCGTAGCCCCGCTGGTGGAAGCGCAGCGCCAGCGGGACGAACAGCCGGCAGTAGCCCGCGCCCCCGTGGCTGATGACCACGACCGGCGCCTCCGGGTCGGGGTGGGGGTAAATGTCCAAATGTATGCTCACCCCCGCCGAGCGGATCGCGGCGACCTGGCGCAGCGCGTCGGCGCGCCCGAGGGTCGCCGCGTCGTAGTAGCCGCGCCAGTAGTCGCCGGCCGCGCCGGCGCGCCGCAGCTCCGCCCGGCGCGCGGCCAGCTCCCACGCGGTCAGGGCAGCGAGGCCGAGGGCCAGCCGGCCCGTCAGTGTCGCTCGATCAGTCACGCTTCTCGCTCCTTCGTTGTGCATTGTCAGCGGCGCGCTCTGTTGGTATAGTAGGGTGGCCGAACCGCCCCGACAAGTCGCGTTTCTATGCCCCCAGATACCCCCCTGCCAAGACGGCTCCGGCCGCGTCGCAGCCCGGTCCAGGAGCGCTCGCAGCTCACCGTCGACTCGATCGTCGAAGCGGCTATTCAGGTTTTCGAGCGCCACGGCTACGCCGCCGGCACGACGGCGCGCATCGCCGAGCGCTGCGGCATCTCGGTCGGCTCGCTCTACCAGTACTTCCCGAACAAGGACGCCATCCTGGTCGCCGTGGCCCTCAGGCACCTGGCCGAGGGCGAGGCGATGCTGGCCGGGCTGCTGCGCGAGCCCGTCGCCGGCCCCCCGCCCCTGGACGCCATGCTCCGCGGCTGGGTCGAGGCGATGGTCGAGCTGCACGCCGGCCACCCGGCCCTGCACCGCATGCTCTTCGAGCAGGTGGCCCTGCCGCCGGCGGTGTGGGCGGCGGTCGGGCGGCTGGAGCGCACGGCGGTCGAGCATCTGACCGGCCTGCTCGCCGCGCGGCCGGACGTGGCCGTGGCCGACCCGCGCCTCGCGGCGCAGCTGGTGGTCGAGCTGATCGAGGCCGCCACCCACAGGCTCGTGCTCCACCCGCCGGCCCGCTACTCGCGCGAGCGCTGCGTGGACGAGCTCGTGCGGCTGCTCGTCGCCTACCTGCGGCACAGCTGACCGGCCCGAGGCGCGACAGTGCGCCCCGCCTGCCGGGGCCGGATCCAGGGGCCCCCTGGCGCTACTCCCGCCCTTGGCGCCCTCTGGGACCCGCGCCCCGCCCCGCCAGGGCCGCGTCCACCCCCGCCCCGAGCACCAGCCCCACCGCTGGGCCGCAGGCCATGAGCAGGACGCTCCCGGTGAGCGCGAACAGGAGCGCGCCGATGGCGGCCCCGAAGATGATCCCCAGCCCGGCGTAGGTGTGCTGTCGCTTCATAGTCTCGCTCCGTTGCTTGTATCGAAAAGGCTCCAGCGGCGGCCCCGCCGCCTACAGCAGCAGCTGCCTGGCGCGCCGGAAGCCGCGCAGGGCGGCGGCGACGAGCCCCGCCTCGGCCAGGATGAGCAGCGCCGCCAGGGCCGCGACCGCCGACGCCGGGCTCGCGCCGGCCAGCAGCTCGACCAGCCGGTCGCGCAGCGCGGCCGGCAGGAGCGGCGCCAGGGCGGCCAGGGCGAGGGGGAGCAGGAAGACCACCACGCTGGCGATCCCCAGTGTCTGCTGGGCCTGCTGCACCGTCCGCGCCCGCAGCGACACGAGGCTCCCCGCCGTCGCGCCGATGGCGCCCACGAGCAGTCCGAAGCCCGCTCCCGCCAGGGCGACCGCGGGCCGGTAGAGCAGGGGGCCGCCGCCCCAGTGGGCCACGTTGACCGTGACGAGCCCGGCCAGCATGAGCAGCTGGGTCAGCCCCCAGGCCCACAGCAGCGCCGCGAGCAGCTTGCCGAGCAGGATGGCCGCGTTCGACAGGGGCGAGGCCAGCAGCGTCTCGAGGGTGTGGCGCTCGCGCTCGCCGGCGAAGGTGTCGGCGACCGTGCGCGTCACCAGGAGCAGCGGCGCCCCGGCCCAGAGCGCCAGCGCGAACCAGCCGCTCGCCCACTCCCGGCCGTGCTGCAGCGGGAAGATCACGCCGAAGAGGCCGACCAGGATGAGCAGCTGCCAGCGCGCCGAGGCGCGGCTGGTCGCGAGGATCTCGCGCCACTCCTTCCAGAGCACGGCGAGAATGTCGGCGCCGAGCGCGGGGCTGTAGGCCGCGCCGGGGCCCGCCCGCCGCGCCGGATGCCCGCCCGCCCCGCCCGGCGCGC
>DAOLDO010000797.1:0-3394 GCA_035327325.1 Chloroflexaceae bacterium
GGCGTGGGGAGGGGCACGGAGATGGGCTGGTCGAGCTGCTCGCGGCCCGGCGGCACGCTCACCTCGGCGGTGTGCAGCTCCTCGCCCCGCCGGTCGAGGATGTGCAGGCGAAACGCGCGCCGCCCCCGCGCGCGGGGAGCGGCCGTGTAGGCGAAGCTGAACGCGCCCTCCGGGTCGGTCACGGCGACGCCGCGCTCGCGGGCGGCCGGCCGCGCGTCCAGATCCTCGACGCGCACGGTGAGGCCGGCGAGGGCGGCGCCGCTGGACTGGTCCTGGAGCTGCCCCGCGACCTTGTGGCGGATCAGCAGGCCCCGCTCGACGCGCAGCTCCTCGAGGCGGGCCAGGGCCTCCTCGACGAGGCCGGGTGGCGGGGCTGCGATGGCGCGCTGCTCGACGGCCGCCTCCAGAGCCCGTCGGATCTGCGCGTCGCTCCGGGCGAGGAGTTTCGCGGCGTCGAGCGGCAGCCGCTGGCCGGCCAGGGCGAAGAGGAACGCGGCGGGCAGGCGGGTCTCGCGGGCGAGGCGGGCGCACTGGCGCAGGGCCGCCACCTGCTCCGGGTCAATCCCGGCGTCGGCCGCGAGGACGCCGGCGTCGTCGTCGTCCAGGTCGGCCAGGTCGAGCTGGCCGAGCAGGGGCGCCAGCCTGGCGAGCAGGGCCTCGCGGGCGGGGCGCGGGTCGGCGCTCGCCCGAGCGACGGTGAGGTCAATGGTCATGCCGCTGCGGGCGTTGAGCACCAGCTCGGACGCGCCGAGCGCGGCCCCTCCGTCGCCGAAGGCGCGCAGCAGCAGGTGGGGGCTTGCGCGCCCCGGGGTGGCGTAGGCCGCCGGGGCGAAGGACAGCGCGTACCGGCCCCCGTCGTCGCTGCGCGTCTCGGCAAGGAGCAGCTCGCGCCCGACGCCGCGGTCGAAGGCGCGCACGGTGACGCCGGCCGCGGGCCCGCCGTCGGCCGAGCGGACCTGGCCGGACACGGCGAAGGGCTGCGGGGCGGGCGCTGGGGGCCGTGGGCCGTCGGCCGGGCGGCCGTCGGGCAGCTGGGCCCGCACCGCCCGCGCCACCTCAAGCAGGGTCGCGAGCTGCTGCTGCCGCTCGCGCTCGCTGGGGCCGGGCAGCGCCGGGCGCAGCCGGTCGTGGGGGAGGTCGAGCAGCTCGGCGGCGCTCAGGCGCCCGAACTGGGCCTCGAGCTGTCTGACGAAGGCGGCGCTGAGGCCGCTCCGCTGGAGCGCAGCGCTGAGGGCGGGCCAGAACTCCATGGGGCCTCCGGTGTGGCTGAGGCGGCGGCTACACGGCGCGGGCGACGGCGATGAACTCGGCCTGCATGGCGCGCAGGCTGCCCATGGCCTCGGTGAGCTGCACGCGCGCGTCGCGGACGAGCATGCGCGCGTCGCGAATGCGCTGGTTAGCGCCGCTGAAGTTGTCGAGGTCAACCATGTCGAGGGTCTGCTGGGCCTCGTCGCGCAGCCAGCGGGTGACGCCGTCCATGGCGCCCAGCATCATGCTGTCGGCGGTGCTGAGATTGCCGAACAGCCAGTCGATCTGCTGGGCCTCGCCGGGGTCGAGCACGTCGTGGAACCAGCGCTTGAGGTACTTCTCGTAGATGTTGGCGATCTTGTGGCAGTGGCCGCGGGCCTCGCCCATGCGCACCATGGACTGGCCGGCCTCCAGGCCGAGCAGCACGGCGCGGCCGGCGACGACGGTCTCGGGGTTGAACGAGAGGCTGAGGTAGCGCACGATCTCGGCGTCGAGGGCGCCGACCATCTTCGCCAGCTCGTCCAGCACCTCGGCCAGCTTCGCCGCCGCGGGCTCGTTCTGGCGCACTAGCTTCCAGCGCACCTGCTCGATCAGGTTCAGGTCCCTGGCGAGGTTGATGATGGAGGAGAGGTCAATCATGGGAGCGATCCTTTCGTGAACAATAAGCTGCGCAGTCGCCGGAACCTTCTGGCTTATGCTCTCAATTGACGGCTATGGCCCCTTTGTTTTGGGGGCGAGATTTGAAGGTGGGAGACTATCCGCATACTCATATGCCTGGTAGACAGCTTCCATCACAATTTCGTAGGGAACTCCCGCTTCGAGAAGTATTTGCGCGTTGAGATCTATAACTTCCTGGGCTGACATGGTGGAGTAGTCAGTTCCACGCCCAACTTCAACTTTGGTCTGGAGTGGTGAAATAACTGCTCTGTGAAACTCTTCGTCAAGGGCAATGGCGGGATTGAGCTGATGAAGCGGGTCTCCTCGACGATTTACGTAGCCGTGTGCTTCGAGCCAGGCATAGTTTAGCAGTTCGTGTCCTTCCAGGCTGTCATTTCGATTTACTTCGCGGTTGAATCGGGCGTAGGGCGCTACCTCGTATTCCACAAGAGGCTCGCCGAGAATATCAGCAGTCACAGGGCTGGGGGCAGGCCCTACCTCGTAGTAAGTCATAACCTCATAAAGTTCTAATAGACGCATTGCGAGGTTAAACCTGGGCGAAGGTTGACGAAGCTTGTTTCTTTGGTGCCGAGTCTTATTCTGAGTCTGGGTCTCGTTCTGGGCACGGGCTTTTTCGGTCTGTCGCCGCTGCTCATTCTGGCGCTCTGTTCGTTCGATGGTCTCTAGAAACTCTTTCAACTCGGGGTTGATTGCTTCGCTTCCCACTGCCGTCTCAGTTCGCGTGGCAGTAGCAGTGGCCGTAGCGCCTCTTGGTTTGCCGGGCGCATTTCCGATTTGATCGATAAAATTAAGCGGGGAGCAAAACGATAGCGAGTATGAATTCCAACTGTAATCGGAGTGCTTTTCTAAGTAGGTATTGATTAAGAGCGCCCTGTCGCAGCTCGCCCAGCGGCACAGCCAGGGCGCGAGGTAGCGGGCGCCGTAGTAGGACATGCCGCTCTCCTCGTCGCGCTCCTTGCCGCTGTAGCGGTAGCGCTTGCGGCCGAAGCTGCCGAAGCCGGTCTCGCCGTAGGGGAAGTACTCCTCGCGGTTGACGAAGGCGCGCCCGCCCGCGTCGGCGCCGCCGACCACCACGTGGCTGCTGCCGAGGTGGTCGCCCAGGTGGTACTGCACCGCCGGCCCGGCGTCGTCGGGGTGCGCCGGGCCGACGCGGACGAGGACGACGCGGCTCTGGCCGTCCATGACGTGCAGGGTGCTGCTCGCGCCGCCGCCGTCCCTGCTCCAGCGGTGCTGCTCGAAGAGGCCGCCGATGGCGATGGTGCTGGCGTCCTGGCCGCCGCGGCGCACCCACTTCTTCACGCGCATGCCGTCGGCGCCGTAGAGGTAGCGCGCCTCGAGCGAGGGCGGGCTGCCGTCGCCGGGGCGCACGCTGTAGCCGACCATGCGGTCGGCGTGGTCCCAGCTGTGGTGCCGCTCGCCGTTCTGGCGGGTCAGGGTGCCGCCGTCGTCGTAGACGTGGTTGGGCGCC
>DAOLDO010000798.1:0-3394 GCA_035327325.1 Chloroflexaceae bacterium
ACTGGCTGGCGTGCATATCTATCGCGCCGGGGAGCAGGCCGAGGCCGGGGCGCGCCGCGAGCTCGTCGAGGCCCTCGCTGGCGCCCCGGAAGAGCATGGCCCGGGGCCGGCCAGCCCAGGTGGCCAGCCAGCCGCCGACAATGGCCGTCTCGGCGGCGATGGCCGCGCCGGCCGAGGTGCCGCCGTAGGGCAGGCCCAGCTCGCGCAGGGCGTCGAGCCAGCCCGTCTCGCCGCACAGCGCCTCGTGGTAGCGCGGGGTCAGGCCGCCGCAGACGAACAGGCCGGCGGGCCTGGCGGCGAGCAGGGCCTCGGCGGTCAGCGGGGCCTCGGGGGTGACGAGCAGCGGCGCGACCGTGATCGGGACGGGGGCGGCGGCCTGGAGGATCTCGGCGTAGGCGCGCACGCTCTCGGCCTCGTCCTGGGGGCTCGCCTCGCAGACGACCATGGCGAGGCGCGGCTCGGCGGCCAGGGCGATCAGGTCGAGGAGGGGGCCGAGGGACGCGCGGCGCCAGTCGGGGTCGTCGCCGCCGCCGTGGAGCAGGGTCATGGCCATAAGGACTCCTCGCTTCTCTGTTACGATCCGGCTACGCGCCGCGGGGGCGCCGCGCCATCGCGGCGACGAACAGGGCCATGTAGACCGCGGCGACCACCACGACGGCGGGGCCGATGGCGGGGATGCCGGCCCCCGCGGCGACCAGGCCGATCAGCCAGGGGATGCCGGCGGCGCCGATGTTGGCGGAGGCCACCTGGAGCCCGATCGCGTTGGCGGCGTGGGCCCCGCCCACCCGCTCGGCGGTGGTGCCGATCAGGGCCGGGAAGATCGGGGCGAGGGCGAAGCCCATGAGCACCATGCCCATCGCGCTGGCCCACGGCGCGGCCAGGAGCCCGAGCATCGCCGCGCCCACAGCTGCCCCGATGCTGCCGATCCACAGCAGCGCCCGCGGCGTGAGGCGCCTGGCCACGGCCCCGGCCACGAAGCGGCCCGCCGTCAGCCCGCCCCAGTAGAGGGCCACCCACTGCCCCGCCAGGGCCGGGTCAACCCCGCGCCCGACGGTGAACAGGGTGTAGGCCCACTGCCCGGCGCTCACCTCCAGGCCGGTGTAGAGCACGAAGAGCAGGGCGCTCAGCCAGACGGCGGGCAGGGCCAGGGTGGCGCGCAGGCCCACGGCGCTGCGCACCGCGTGGGCCTCGGCGGGGGCGTGGGCGGCCCAGCGCCCCCTGGTGAGGGCGAAGCAGAGGGCCAGGGCCAGCTGCCCCAGGCCGACGGCCAGGTAGCCGTTCTGCCAGGGCTGCCCGCCCGTCAGCAGGGCCGTCATTAGCAGGGGGCCCGCCGTGGCCCCGACGCCGTAGAAGCCGTGGAGCCAGGTCAGCACCCGCGGGCTCGTGGTCGCCGCGGCGTAGTTGTTGAGGCCGCCGTCAATGCAGCCGCCGCCGGCGCCCAGCAGCATCGCCATAGGCAGCAGCATCCACCACGTGGGCGCCAGGGCGAAGCCGAGCAGGCTCAGGGCCGTGGTCAGGGAGGCGGCGGCCAGCAGGCCGCCCACGCCGAGGCGGGCGATCAGCCGGCCGCTGAAGACGCTGGCCGCGATGAAGCCGGCCGATGCGGCCGCCAGCAGCATGCCGAGAGCGTCCAGGCTCACGCCCCTGCTCGCCGCCATCGAGGGCCAGGCCACGCCGAGCAGGCCGTCGGGCAGGCCGAGGCTGATGAAGCCGACAAACATCAGGCCGACCAGCAGCAGGTGGCGGGCGTCGCGGGCCGGCGCCGCTGCGGTCGTATGTGACTGTGCCATTGGTCAGGGGCTCCTCTTGCGGGCTCCTTGGCCCGCTGCGTGTAAACTACGGGGTGATGATACTACACCCTGGCGTCCCGCCGCGCCGGCCGATCGTCCGTTGACCCTCTCGGCCCCTGGCCGGACCGGCGGGACGCCCGGCGCCGCGCGCCAGCACCAGAAAAGAGCCAGCGATGCTAAAGTCCCGCAACCCCGTGCGCAACCTCCAGCGCTACTGGGAGGTCCAGACGACCTTCTGGCGCTACGGCCTCGGCTTCCTCGTGGACCGCGAGGAGCTCCAGCGGGTGCGCCCTTTCCTGGCCCGCGGCCTCGGCCGCCAGCCCGCCGCGGTGGCCGCGCTGAGCCTGCCCGAGCGGGTGCGCCTGCTGCTCCAGGAGCTGGGGCCCACCTACGTCAAGCTGGGCCAGGTCGTCTCGAGCCAGAGCTACGTCCTGCCGGAGGAGTGGCTGTCGGAGCTGCGCAAGCTCCAGAACGAGGTCGCCCCGGTGCCCTACGAGGAGGTGCGGGAGGTGATCGTCGCCGAGCTGGGCGCGCCGCCCGAGACCCTCTACCTCAGCTTCGACGAGACGCCCCTGGCCGCAGCCTCGATCGGCCAGGTCCACCGGGCCGTGCTCCACTCGGGCGACGAGGTGGTGGTCAAGGTGCAGCGCCCCGGCATCAGGCCGAAGATCGAGGAGGACCTGGCGATCATGTACGAGGTCGCCCGCTTCCTGGCCCGCACCACCACCTGGGCCCGCAACTACGACGTGGTGGGCATCGTCGAGAAGTTCGGCGAGGGGCTGAGCGAGGAGCTGGACTACACCGTCGAGGCCCGCTACGCCGACCGGCTGCGCGTGGTGCTGCGCGACGACGAGGGCGTGCGCACGCCGCAGGTCCACTGGGACCTGATCACGCCGCGGGTGCTGACCATGGAGTTCATCGGCGGGGTCAAGGTGAGCAGCGTGGCGGCCCTCGACGCGGCGGGGGTGGACAGGGGGGCGCTGGCCGACCGCTTCATCACGGCCATGATCCGCCAGATCCTGATCGAGGGCTTCTTCCACGCCGACCCGCACCCCGGCAATGTCTTCGTCGTGCCGGGCACGGCCGAGATCGTCTTCCTCGACACCGGCATGATGGACACCCTGAGCGCCGACCAGCGGGCCGACCTGAGCGGCCTGATGGTGGCCCTCAACCAGCGCGACGCGGCGGGCGTGGTGCGCATCGCCATGCGCCTGGGGCAGACCTTCAAGCCGGTGGACCAGCGCCGGCTCACGCGGATCACCGAGCGGCTGATTGACCGCTACCTCAGCTCCTCGCTCGAGGACGTGCCCTTCGGCGAGGTGGTGGCCATGCTGCTGAAGGCCCTCTTCGACCACGGCATCAGGCTCTCGGCCGAGCTAACCCTGGCGGTGAAGGCCCTGGTGCAGCTGGAGCAGATCTCGCGCACGCTCAACCCCTCGATCTCGATCGCCTCGGTGGCCGCCAGCGCCGCCCGCGAGCTGCTGCGCCAGCGGCTGAGCGTGGACGCCGCCCTGGCCGGCCTGAAGGAGACCGCCGTCGAGCTGGCACGCCTGGGGCCCGACCTGCGCGACGCCGCGGCGGCGGTGCTGGCCCAGCTCAAGGCG
>DAOLDO010000799.1:0-3394 GCA_035327325.1 Chloroflexaceae bacterium
CCGCCGATGCTGCAGGCCCGCGACGCGATCCGCCGCGGCGACCTCGGCGCGCCGCGCTATGTCTACGCGCGCCTCAGCAACACCACCTTCGTGCCCACCGAGATGCTGCGCTGGTCGGCCCGCTCCTCGGCCCTCTGGTTCCTGGCCAGCCACATGGTTGACCTGGTGCGCTGGCTGCTGGAGGACGAGCCGGCCCGGGTCTACGCGGTGCGCCGCGACGGTGTGCTGCGGGCCATGGGCGTGGACACCGCCGACTTCCACGTCGCCACGGTGGAGTTTCGCGGCGGGGCCGTGGCCGTCTTCGAGCACGCCTGGATCCTGCCGCGCAGCCACCCGACCGTCAAGGACCTCAAGCTGGAGATCCTGGGCAGCGCCGGGTCGCTCAACGTTGATGGCTCCCACAGCCGCGCCCTCGAGCTCTACACCGCCGAGCGGGCCACCTGGCCCGACCTGCTGGCGCCGCCCGCGGGCGAGCACCTGACCGGCTTCGTGCTCGACAGCATCGCCTACTTCGTGGACGCGGTCACGCGGGGCGCCCCCGTGGTCGCCACGGGCGAGGACGGCGTGGCCGTCACCCGCATCCTCTGCGCCATCGAGGAGTCGGCCGCCTCCGGGCTGCCCATAGACCTGTGAGTCGAGGATGCCTGTGGGGCGGCTCACCCCAGCGAGGCGCAGCGAGCCTCACCCAGCGAGCGGAGCGAGCGATGCTAGTCATTGGCCTGATGTCCGGGACCTCACTCGACGCGATTGACGCCGCCCTGGTCGAGCTGGGGCCGGCGGGCGAGCCGGGCGCCCTGCGCATGGCGGTGCGCGCCTTCACCATGCTGCCCTACGAGGCGGCCCTGCGCGAGCGGATCATGGCCCTGCTGCCGCCGCACCAGGGCAGCACCGCCGAGGTCTGCCAGGTGGGCGCGCTGGTGGGCGAGGCTTTCGCGCGGGCCGCCCTCAAGGTGGTGGCCGACGCGGGCCTGGAGCCGGGCGCGGTGGACCTGGTGGCCTCGCACGGGCAGACGGTGTGGCACGAGGTGCGGTCGGGGGCCGTGGCCTCGACCCTGCAGATCGGCGCGCCGGCCGTGATCGCGGCGCGCACGGGCCGCACCGTGGCGGCCGACTTCCGCCCCGCCGATATGGCCGTGGGCGGGCAGGGCGCCCCGCTGGTGCCCTACCTGGACGCCCTGCTCTTCGCCGACCCGCGCCGGCGGCGGGCGGTGCAGAACATCGGCGGGATCGGCAACGTCACCTACCTGGCCCCCGGCGCGCCGCCGCGCGCCTTCGACACCGGCCCCGGCAACGTGCTGATCGACGAGGCCGTGCGCCACCTCACCGGCGGCGCCCGCGGCTTCGACGAGGGCGGGCGCATGGCCGCCGCGGGCCGGGTGGACGAGGGGCTCCTCGCCGACTGGCTCGAGCACCCCTTCTTCGCCGCCGCGCCGCCCCGCTCGACCGGGCGCGAGCTGTTCGGCCCGGCCGAGGCCAGGGCGATGGCCGAGGCGGCCCTGGCGACCGGGCTGCGCCCCGAGGACGCCGTGGCCACGATCACCGCCCTGACGGCCTGGAGCATCGCCGAGGCCTACGAGCGCTACTGCGGCCCGGTGGACGAGGTGATCCTGAGCGGCGGCGGGGCGCGCAACCCCGTGTTGTGTGCCATGATCGGCGCGGCGCTGCCGGGCGCCGCCGTGCGCCCGGCCGATGAGCTCGGCCTCGACGCCGACGCGAAGGAGGCCGTGGCCTTCGCCGTGCTCGGCTACGCAGCCCTGCACGGCTGGCCGGCCAACCTGACCGGGGCCACGGGCGCCAGCGAGCCCGCCGTGCTCGGCTCGATCACCCCGGGACGCAACTACCGCGCCCTCCTGGCCGCCGCGGCCGCCGCGCCGCCCGATCCGCCGCGGCGCATCGTGCTGGAGCGGGCGTGACGCGGGGGCGGATCGCGCTCCAGCGGCGCAGTAAGGGCGCTCCAGCGTGGGCGCCCATCCCGGGTCGCCCGACACCAGTCGCGCGACAGCCCGATGTCTCGGCCTCTGTGCTCTCCGCGGCTTCGCGGTAGAAACGAGGAGACTCTTGAGCGAGACTTACACCCCACTGACCGAGGCGAACAACCCGGCCACGGCGGCGATCGATAGCCTGAGCGCCCGCGAGATCGTCGCTCTGATCGCCGCGGAGGACGCGCGGGTGGCGCCCGCCGTGGCGGCCGTGGGCGGCGCCATCGCCGAGGTGGCCGAGCGCGCGGCCGAGGGCATCAGGCGGGGCGGCCGGCTGATCTACATCGGCGCGGGCACCTCGGGGCGCCTGGGCGTGCTCGACGCCGCCGAGTGCCCGCCCACCTACAGCACCCCGCCCGAGCTGGTCGTCGGCCTGATCGCCGGCGGCACTAAGGCCCTCACCATGGCCGTCGAGGCCGTCGAGGACGACCCCGCCAACGGCGCGCGCGACATCGCCGCCGCCGCCGTCGGTCCCCACGACACCGTCGTTGGTATCGCCGCCTCGGGGCGCACGCCCTACGTGCTCGGCGCCGTGGCCGAGGCGCGGCGCCGCGGCGCCCTCACCGCCGGCGTCACCTGCTCGCACCCCTCGCCCCTGTCCGAGGCCGTGGACGTCGTGATCGCGCCCCTGGTCGGCCCCGAGGTGATCGCAGGCTCGACCCGCATGAAGGCCGGTACCGCCCAGAAGCTGGTGCTCAACAGCCTCAGCACCACCGTCATGGTGCGCCTCGGCAAGACCTACGGCAACCTCATGGTTGACCTGCAGCCGCTCAACGAGAAGCTGCGCCGCCGCTCGGTCAACATCCTCGCCGCCGCGACCGGCCTGCCCGCCGAGCGGGCGGCCGCCGCCCTGGCCGACGCCGGCGACCTCAAAACCGCCCTGGTGATGACGCTGGCCGGCGTCGGCGCCGACGAGGCTCGGGCCCGCCTGCGCGCCGGCGGCGGCCACGTGCGCGCAGCCCTCGCGGGCGGCCAGTAGACGCGGCGGCCAGGGGCGACCGGTGTTTGACCACGAAGATCACGAAGGACGCGAAGTGGTGGGCAAGCACCTGCCCGCCCTTGACGACCGAGCCGCGCCAGCGGCACGGCCGCAAACTAAAGTGGCAGCGTCTCTCTCCGACCTTCGTGAGCTTCGTGGCCTTCGTGGTGAAACCCCACGACTTCGCATTGGTCGGCCGCCCGTGAAGCCTGCTGAGAACTTACCCCGGAGGGGTAGTTATGGACCTGCTTGTCGGCGTTGACGGCGGCGGCTCGAAGACCAGGGCCCTGGTGGCCGACGGCGAGCTGCGCGTGCTCGGCGAGGCGACCGCGGGCTCGAGCAACGTGCAGGGTGTCGGCCTGGCCGGGGCCGCCCGCGCGATCAACGAGGCGGTCGGCGCGGCCCTGGCCGCCGCGGGCGCGCCGGGCGCGCCAGT
>DAOLDO010000800.1:0-3387 GCA_035327325.1 Chloroflexaceae bacterium
TGATGGACGCCAGCGGGCCCATGCCCTACGTCGAGGCCCAGAAGGCGTTCGACCACGACTACCCCGACGGTCGCCGCTACTACTGGAAGTCGCTCAACCTGACCCGCCTGGACGACGAGGTGATCGCCCGTATCGTCGAGCACGCCCGCCGCCAGCCCTCGCCCTTCAGCACCACCGACATCTGGCACATCGGCGGCGCGGTGCGCCGCTTCGGCCCCGAGCACGCCGCCTACCACGGGCGCGAGGTGGCCTTCCTGCTCAGCCCCGAGGCCAACTGGGACGACCCGGCCGACGACGTGGCCAACATCGGCTGGCTGCGCGCCTTCCTCGCCGATATGGAGCCCTACTCGGACGGCGGCCGCTACCTCAACTTCCCCGGCTTCCAGGAGGAGGGCGCCGCGGGGGTCCGCGCCGCCTACGGCCCCCAGTACGCCCGCCTCGCCGCCCTCAAGGCCCGGTACGACCCGACCAACCTCTTCCGCCTGAACCAGAACATCGCGCCGTCGCACGGCGCCTAGCCCCCAAGGAGTAACCCCCATGCAGCGCATGAACGTGATCGCCCTGTTCCTGGCCCTGGTCGCCCTGCTCGCCGCCGCCCCCGCCGCCTACGCCGGCCTGGCCGAGCGCGGCCGCACCGAGACCCTCACCTTCGAGGTCGCCGAGGATATGACCCGCTTCGTCTTCGACCAGGACGTGGTCTACGACGACGGCCTGCCCGCCGACGGCAGCGCCTTCATCACCCGCGGCTACCTCTACGAGCCCGGCACGCTCACCTGCGACGCCGAGGGCAGCTGCGACGGCGTGAACGCCGACGGCTCGGCCCAGTTCCCCGACCGGGTGGTCGGCGAGTGGATCTGCTCGGGCTACATGATCAACGACGCGGGCCACGCCACGGGCGGCGTGTGGGTCTTCTCGACCCAGTTCTTCCAGCTCGGCGACCAGCCCGGCGCCCAGACGGTGGTCAGCCAGGGCTACGAGCTGGCCGACCTGGGCGTGGCGATCAGCCGCGCGATCACCGGCGGCACCGGCGCCTACGCCGACGCCCGCGGCCAGGGCCAGCAGACCATGCTCGGCCTGAACGCCAGCGAAGGCGTGACCCTGCGGGTGCAGCTGGACGTGCGGACGAGGTAGCCGTGGTGAGGTGTGAGGTGTGAGGTGTGAGGTGTGAGGCTGCGTGCCCGCCTCACACCTCACTGTGTGAGCGGCCCATTACATACAGGAGTGCATAGATGATCACAATCGGCAAGCACGCGCGGGTCGAGCCGAGCCCGCTGGTGGCGCTGCTGCACCCGCGCGGCCAGGGCGCCGCCCTCACGCTGGCGCTGCTGGCGGGCGCGGTCTGGGGGACGCTGGCGACCTGGCGGCTGGGACTGCCGGCCTGGGTCGGCCCCGCCCTGGCCCTGGCCCTGCTCGCGCCCCCGCTCGCCCTGAAGTGGCGCGCCGACTACATGCGGCTTGGCGCCCCCGCGATGGTCCTCAGCGTCCTGCTCGTGGCCCAGGGGCTGCACAGCGTCGAGCACCTGGCCCAGTGGGTGCAGTTCCACGCCCTGGGCTGGCCGGCGAAGGCCGCTGGCGGCCTGATCTCGCCCCTCAACAGCGAGGTGGTCCACTTCACCTGGAACACGGCGGTGCTGAGCCTGGTGGTCTACCTCATCGCCGCGGGCATGCGTGGCCGCTGGATGTGGCTGCTGCTGCTCTGGGCCGGGGCTCACAGCGCCGAGCACGTCTACCTGTTCGGGCGCTTCGTGGCCGCCACGTGGGAGCTGCGGACCGCCGGCCTCCCCCTCGACGGGGCTCAGGGGCTGCCCGGCCTCCTCGGGCGCGGCGGCTGGCTGGCGGCCCAGGCGGCGAGCTCGCCGGCGGCCGGCTTCCTCTGCAAGCTGGCGCCGGGGCTGGCCGAGGCACCCCGCCTCGATGTCCACTTCGGCTGGAACGCCGGCGAGCTCGCCCTGCTCCTCGCCGCGGCCCACACCGCCCGCCTCCCCGGCCCCCCGCGGGCGTAGGCTCGCCTGGCCCAGAAGCTGTAGGCCCCGCCCTCCGCTCCACCTGGTGGAGCGGGGGCGAAGTCGTCTGGGCGCGATGTGGCGAGCGGCGCGGCGCCGGAGGAGCGGCGGGAGGGCGGTCGCAGCTACCGCCGGATCTGGCGGGTGATGGTCGGGTCGCCGATCCGCGTGTCCTCGGCGAGCAGCAGCGCCTTGCTCAGGATGATCGCGAGCGTGCCGTCACCCTCGAAGGGAAGGAAGCGCGTCCCGTCGGCGCCCGCCGTCGCCCCGCGGGCCGGCACGATGCACAGGTACTGGTCGTCCGGCTCCATCAGGATATTGCCGCTGCCGAGGTGGATCTTGTAGGTGCGGAGGTCGCCGCGCACCACCAGGAAGCGCTCGGTGAGCCGGCAGCGCGGGCCGATCTTCAGCCGCGGGAGCAGCCGCTCCAGCACCGCCCGCCGCGTCCGCGCCGTCTCAGACAGGTCGCCGAAGGCGTAGCTCGCCCAGTAGTCGCGGTAGCGCCCCTCGGGCCCGCCGTCGGCCCAGGCCGGGTCGTTGCCCACGCTGGCCACGCCGACGAACAGGTCCACGTCACGCAGCACCTCGGAGAGGACGAGGGGCGGGATCTGCTCCAGCGGGATGGGCTCGCCGCCCTCGTGCTGCCAGGGCTGGCGATAGCCACCGCCCCCGGCGTGGGCGTAGTGCTGCCCGGAGTCGAGGGGGTAGAAGCGCACCTGGTCGGTGACGAGGTACAGGAAGGTTCCGGCCTCGTTGGTGTCCTGGCCGTACTGGTCGCCCGCCCCCTCGACCCAGTACTCCGCGCGCAGCCCCCAGGCCGACAGCGGGCGCGTGGCCGGCGGGTAGGCGTCGTCCACCAGCAGGCGCAGCTGGTTCTTCCAGCCCCGGGCGACGCACAGGGCGTTGAACTGGTGCTGCCGGACGATGTGGGCGGCGAAGCGGTTCGAGTAGACCCCCGTCGCGCGCTCGGCGTCGGTCAGCAGGTAGATCTCGCGGTGCGCCTGCTTGAACGGCTGCTGGACCTCGTGGGCCGCCAGCCACTCGCGCCAGGCCAGGGTCTCCTCGGTCGCCCCGTCGAGTGGGTGCCAGAGGCCGACAGCCGTCAGCTCATCCAGGTCGGCGAGGGGCGCGCCGTCGGCGCCGACCAGCCGCCCCGCGTGCCAGATGCCCGCCTGCTCGCGCCCTTCGCGGGTGAAGCGCCAGATCAGGCGGCGGGCGAGGGCGCCGACCAGCGGGTGGTCGAGGTAGCGCTCGCGCCAGACGGGCAGGGGCCAGGACCGCCGGCGCAGGTAGAGCTGCTCGATCCGGTCGCGCTGGGCGGACAGCATGGCCCTGATGTCCGCGGCCGCTCGCGTGAGCTCCCCGAGGGCCTCGCCGTGCTCGG
>DAOLDO010000801.1:0-3383 GCA_035327325.1 Chloroflexaceae bacterium
CGCTGAGCACCACGCCGGCCCAGGGCTGGGCGAGGGCCGCGGCGATGGCCAGGGCGTCGAGGGCGCAGCCGAGGCGGGCGGCCTGGGCCATGGGCATGGCCCGCCGCTCGGCGAAGGCCGGCTCGGCGTTGCGCCCGGTCAGGCGCCCGTTGGCCAGGGCCTCCTTCACGAGCACCCCCAGCCCGGCGGCGTGGGTCTCGGCCAGGGCCGCGCCGGCCGAGGGCTCGAGGGGGTTCCAGGTGGCCTGCACCGCGTCGAAGAGGGGCGCGCCGTCAACGCGCACGCCGAGGGCGCGGCGGACCACCTCGGGCTGGCGCGGCCCGCTCACCGAGAGGCCGATGGCGACGCCGCCGGCCTTCAGGCGAGACAGGGCCGTGAGCACGCCGACGTGCTCGAGCACGCCGCTCTCGAGGGTGGCCGAGTGGATCTGGTAGAGGCGCAGGTAGGGCCCCAGGTTGGCCGTGCTCTCGGACCACTGGCGCTGGAGTACGGCCAGGCTGTGCTCCTTCACCTCGTGGGTAGGGGCCTCGGTGCGCCAGCCCGCCGTGTAGGTGTAGCCCCACTTCGAGCCGACGGTCACCTCGGCGGGGATGCGACCGCGGGCGCGCAGCCAGCTGCCCAGGAACTCCTCGGCGCGGCCGTAGGAGCGGGCGGCGTCGAAGTAGCGCACCCCGGCGGCCCAGGCCGCGTCGCAGACGGCGTGGGCGCGGGCCTCCATCGCCGGCACCTCGTAGGTGCGCTCAAGGTCGTCGGCATGCCCCAGGTTGATGTAGCCAGGGCGGCCCAGGGCGGCCAGCCCGAGGCCGACCCTGGTGACGAGGGGGCCGGCGGCCCCGAGCTTCTGTCGCAGCATGGCGTGCCCCCGCCTCTCGTGCCAGCCGGAAAGCTGTGCCTCACGTGACCAGGGACCAAAGACCAAAGAAGGCACCTGGCGCGATTGGTCTTTGGTCTTTGGTCCTTGGTCCCAACCGGCAACCTATGACAACATGGCAGCGCCAGAGTCTGAGCGGACGCTCATACTACCACATACTGGCCGGGGCTCTGCGCGAAGACGTAGCGGCAGCCGGGACAGCAGAAGTAGTAGGTCGCGCCCTCGTGGACGTGGGTGAACTTCGCGCCGCTGACCGCTACCTCCGTCGCGCAGACGGGGCAGGCCGCCGTGGCCGGGGCCGCGTCCTCCGCGCCCGCCCCGCCGCGGCGCCGCTGGCCCACAATCTCGGCCATAATGCTCAGGGCGATCTCGTCCCCCCGCCGGGCGCCGAGGTCGAGCCCCGCGGGGGCGCGCAGCCGCCCGATCTGCGCCGCGCTCAGCCCCTGGTCGGCCAGGTAGCGCCGCACGGCGTCGGCCCTGGCCCGGCTCGCCACCAGGCCCACGTAGGGCGCCACGGTCGGCAGCAGCCGCTCGAGGGCCAGCTCGTCGTAGTGGCCGTGGGTGGCCACGACCGCGTAGGTCAGCGGGGTGACTCGGGCGGCCGCCGCGTCGAGGTCGGCCAGCACCTCGGCGGCGCCCGGTAGCTCGCCGCCGGGGTGGTCGGGGTCGGCGACGATCACGTGATAGCTCATGGCGTGGCCCAGGTGGGCCAGGGCGCGGGCGACGGGCAGGCCGCCCACCACCAGCAGGCGCGGGCGGGGCGGGTGGGGCTCGATGAAGATCTCGAGCGAGCCGCCGCTGTAGCAGGTCATCGCGACGTCGCGCACGCCCTCGCGGGGCTGCTGCGCCGACGGGTCGGGCGAAAGGCGCACCAGGCGGCTCTGGCCGTCGTGGAGGGCGGCCAGGGCCTCGCGCACCACCGAGGGCTGGGCGCAGCTGCCGCCGATCCAGCCGCGCAGCTCGCCCCCGGCTGTGACGATCGCCCGGTCGCCCGGCTTGCCCGAGGTGGGGCGCTCGGCGCGGACGACCGTGGCGGTGGCAAAGGGCTCGCCGGCGCGCTGGAGCGCCGTGGCCTGCTCGAAGAAGTCGTCGTACATAGCCAGATAGGGCTCAAGGGGGAACCAGGTTCCCCCTTGCAATCCCCGCGAAGCGGTCTACTCCGTCACCCCGGCCTCGCGCAGCAGCTTCCAGACCTTCTGCGGGGTGATCGGGATGTCTATGTGGCGCACGCCGAGGTGCCAGAGGGCGTCCACCACGGCGTTGGCGATGGCGGGCGGCGCGCCGACGGTGGGCGACTCACCGACGCCCTTGGCGCCGAGGGGGTGGTGGGGCGATGGCGTGATCGTCTTGCCGATCTCCCACTTGGGCGTCTCGACCGCCGTGGGCAGCAGGTAGTCCATGAAGGTGCCGGTCAGGTTCTGCCCGTTCTCGTCGTAGACGATCTCCTCGAACAGGGCCGGGGCGAGGCCCATGGTCAGGCCGCCGTGGATCTGGCCCTCGACCACCAGCGGGTTGATGATGTTGCCGCAGTCGTCCACGGCCACGAAGCGGCGCACCTTCACCTCGCCTGTGCCGCTGTCAATGTCCACCACGCAGATGTAGCTGCCGAAGGGGAAGGTGAGGTTGGGCGGGTCGTAGTAGTCGGTGGCCTCGAGGCCGGCCTCGACCCCCGGCGGGTGGTTGGTATAGGCGGCGAAGGCGATGTCCTGGATGGTCTTATGCTGGTCGGGCGAGCCCTTGACCTGCCAGCGGTCCACGCTCCACTCGAGGTCGTCCTCGGCCACCTCGAGCAGGTAGGCGGCGATCTTGCGGGCCTTGGCGCGGATCTTCCGGGCGGCCATGGCCGCGGCGGCGCCGGCGGTGGGCGTCGAGCGGCTGGCGTAGGTGCCCAGGCCGTAGGGCGCGGTGTCGGTGTCGCCCTCCTCGACCTCGACGTCGGCGGCGGGGATGCCCAGCTCCTCGGCGATGATCTGGGCGTAGGTGGTCTCGTGGCCCTGGCCCTGGCTCTTGGTGCCGAAGCGGGCGATGGCCTTGCCGGTGGGATGGATGCGGATCTCGGCGCTGTCGAACATCTTGATGCCGAGGATGTCGTAGTCGCGCGAGGGGCCGGCGCCCACCACCTCGGTGAAGCTCGAGATGCCGATGCCCATCAGCTCGCCGCGGGCGCGCTTCTCGGCCTGCTCCCTGCGCAGATCCTCGTAGCCGATCATCTCCATGGCCAGCTCGAGGGCCGCGTGGTAGTTTCCGCTGTCGTACTCCCAGCCGGTGGGCGAGCGGTAGGGGAACTGCTCGGGCCTGATGAAGTTCTTCAGGCGGAAGGCGGCCGGGTCCTCGCCGAGCTCGTGGGCCATGATGTCGGCCATGCGCTCGATCATGTGCACGGCCTCGGTGACGCGGAACGAGCACCTGTAGGCCACGCCGCCCGGCGGCTTGTTGGTGTAGACGCCGTCCACGGCGATGTGGGCGGCCTTCATGTCGTACGAGCCGGTGCAGATCGAGTAGAGGCCGGCGG
>DAOLDO010000802.1:0-3374 GCA_035327325.1 Chloroflexaceae bacterium
TGATCGCGCCCTGGCCGCGGCGGGCGCAGCGGTTCGTGATGTCGTACGTGCTCGAGCCCAGGATGGCGGGCGGGTCGTAGGTGCCGCTGTAGGTCGTCAGGGTGACCGCCAGCCCGGCGCCCCGGAAGTCCGCCGCCAGATCCCAGGCCATGAAGTCGGCCTTGACGGTCTCCTCGGCGCGGGCCCGGCCCGGCGGGGCGGCCGCGGCGACGAGGGCCGCCAGCGCGAACAGCAGCGCCGGCAGCAGGAGAGGCCGTATCGTCCTGGTGCGCATCGCTCCCTCCTCGGATATAATTGGCGGCACAGCATCCCGCCCAGCAGATGATCGCGCCGAGCCAGTGCCCTGAGCCGCAAGGCAGTGGGCCCTTAGTGTACCGCCACGGGCCGACGCGAAGTTCCCAAGATCCGGCCGGATCTTCCCAGACCGCCCCCGGCGCCCGCCCGCCCTCCCCACCTCCCCCGAACCCGCGCCGTCACGGCGTTGAATTAGCGCGATCCGGCTGAAGCAGAGAGGGAGGGGCCGATGACCGACCATGCCGCGTCTGGAAGCCTGGCCCTGTCGCCCATCGAGCGGAACGTGAAGCAGGCCCTGCGCCTGTACGACCAGCCCGAGCGCCTCGGCCAGGAGTCGCCCCTGGCCAGCCCGTACATGCTCGGGCGCGTGCTGCGCGAGGTGCCCCGCCCCGTGACGGCCCAGGCCCGCGGCGAGCTGCTGCGCGGCGCGATCCGCGCCGCCGCCGCCCGCCTGTGGGACGGCGCGCCGCCCACCAGCCGCGCCGCGATGCTGGCGGCGATCGGCGAGGTCAGGCGCACCCCCGACGCGCCGCGCTTCTCCTACCTGGTGCTCGAGCTGCGCTGCTTGCATCAGCAGATCGCTCCCAACCGCATGTCCGACATCTGGGAGGACGAGGCGCTCCTGCTCGGCTCCAAGTCGCAGCACTACCGCGACTTCGACCTGGCCGTCAGGCGCCTGACGCCGCTGCTGCTCGACGTGCTCCGCCCGACCCTGCGCCCCGAGCGCCCGCCGCCGCCGGCCACGCTCTACGGCTACGACGGCCAGGTCGCGCTCCTGGCCGAGTCCCTGGCATCGGGCAAGGCCGCGGCCCTGGTGGGCCCGGGCGGCATCGGCAAGACCAGCCTGGCCGCGGCGGCCCTGGCGCGCCTCGGCGAGCGACCGGCCTTCTGGTACACCCTGCGCCCCGGCTTCAACGACGGCATCGGCAGCCTGCTCTTCGCCCTGGCCGCCTTCCTGCACGAGCTCGGCGCCGCCAACCTGTGGCAGTACCTCGTCACCGCCAACGGCGCGGTGAGCGACCTCAACCTGGCCGCCGGCCTCCTGCGCCAGGACCTCGCCGCCCTGGCCCCGCGCCCGCCGGCCCTCTGCTTCGACGACCTGGAGCACCTGGCCGGCGGCGGGCTGAGCCTGGGCTCGCCGGCGAGCGCCCAGTTGCTCGACTTGGTCGAGCAGCTGCGCGGAGCGGCGCCGCTGCTGCTGATCAGCCAGCGCCCCCTGCCCACCTGCGACGTGCAGATCGAGCTGGCCGGCCTGGCCGCCGACGAGGTCGCGCGCTTCTGGCGCGACGCCGGCTTCCCCCTCGAGATCGCGCAGGCCCGGCGGCTCCACGGCTACACCGGCGGCAACCCCAGGCTGCTCACGCTGCTCCTGGCGCTCCAGCGCGAGGGCGAGGAGCTCGGGGTCGCGCAGCTCGGCGCCGAGGCGGCCCGCTCGCTCCTGCCGGCCTTCCAGCGGCTCTGGCGGCGCCTCAGCCTCGCGGAGCGCCAGGCCCTCCAGGCCCTCGCGGTCTACCAGGGCTACGCCCCGGAGGAGGTGCTGTCGGCCGCGGCCCTCGAGGCCCTGGCCCACCTGCGCCTGGTCGAGCGCGACGGCGCGGGCGGCGTGGCCCTGCTGCCCGCCCTCGCCCCCGCGATCCGCGCCGAGCTCGAGCCCGAGCAGCTCGCCGCCCTCCACGCCGCGGCGGCCGTCGTCCGCCTCGAGCGGGGCGAGTACACGGCGGCGGCCTACCACTTCGCGGAGGCCGGCGACGAGGCCCGCGCGGTCCAGGCGTGGTTCCCGCAGCGCGCGCACGCCCTGGCCCGCGGCGAGGCCGACATAGCCCGCCACGTCTTCCTCGGGCTCGACCGCCAGCGCCTCGACCGGCAGGAGCGCAAGGCCCTCGACCTGATCCGCGCCGAACTGCGCCACTACGCCGGGCAGACCGAGGAGGGCCTGCGCGACCTGGAGCCGGCCGAGTGGGGCGACGCGAGCGAGGCCACGGCCCGGCTCTGGATGCTGCGCGGCGAACTGGAGGACGCCCTCGGCTACCCCGACCGCGCCCTGGCCAGCTACGACGAAGGCGTGCGCGTCACGGCGCGGCTCATCGGGCAGCTCACCGCCCTGCGCCAGCGCAGCGGCCTGCTCTCCCTTCGCCAGCGCGACCTGGATGGCAGCTGGCAGGCAGTGTACCGGGCCGAGTTCGAGCTGGAGCTGCTGCGCGGGATGCTGCGCGACGAGGAGGGGGACTACGACGCCTCGCTCGCGGCCTACCGGCGCGCCCGCGACCTCGCCGACCAGCTGGACGACGACGTCCTGCGCGCCCAGGCCGAGCGCTGGCTCGCCACCATCTTCGGCCGCCGCGAGCAACTGGCCGAGGCCGTCGAGCACGCCACGCGCTCGATCGGCATCTACGAGCGGGTTGGCGACCGGCTCAGCCTCGAGAAGATGCGCAGCAACCTCGCGGCGATCTACGTGCAGACCCGCGAGTTCCAGGCCGCCCTCGACGTCGGGGCCCCGGCCTACGCCTTCTTCGTGGCCGTGCGCGACCCGCTCTACGCCTCCGGCACGGCGGCCAACCTGGCCGAGGCCTCGTTCAACCTGGGCGACCTCGAGGCGGCGGGCCGCTACGCCTCCGAGGTGGTCGCCATGGAGCAGCCCTTCACCGTGCCCTACGGGCGCTACACCCTCGGCCAGGTCGAGCTCACCCGGGGCAACCTGGTGGCGGCCGCCGCCCACTTCTCGGCCTCGATGGAGCACGCCAGGCAAAACGACGACCTCTACATGGCCGCCTACGCCCAGCGGGCCCTCGGCGAGGCCCATCTGCTCGCCGGCGACGCCCGCTCCGCCGACGAGCATATCCAGAGCGCCCTCGCCGTCTTCCGCCAGCTCGCCATACCCAGCGAGGTCGCCGCCACCGAGGAACTGCTCGCCCGGGCCTCGGGCGCGTAGCCGCGAACCGCACGCCCACAGCCCCCCTCTCCGCGGCGGAGAGGGGGGCTGTGGGCGTCAGGGCGCCCTTAGGCGTGGGTCGTATGCGCCTTACCCTCTGGTGCCGCCGCAGACCTCACCCCCCCGCCCCCTCTCCAATATGGAGAGGGGG